>JAKDNL010000150.1 GCA_030451825.1 Pseudonocardia sp.
GGGCAGGCGGGGGTCAGGCAACGGGCGCGTCGCCCCGGACGTGGTCCTGCACCGCGACGACGGCGGCCCCGCGCGCCCGGTCGACGACGCCGATCGGCGCGCCCCGCACCGGCACCGGGGCCGGCCCCGGACGACCGTGCCGGGCGCTCTCGGCGTCGAACGCGGCCCGAGCGAGCTCCAGCAGCCGGGCGCCCTCGCCGGAGATCAGCACGAGCTCGGGGTCGGCCAGTGCGGTCACGCCGGTGACCAGTAGTGCGAGCCCGCGCGCGGCGTCGTCGAGCCCGGTGCGGGCACCGGCGGCCCCGGCGGCGGCGCGGTCGAGCAGCTCGGCGTGCGTGACCGGGCTGCCCAGGTACGCCGCGGCCGCGGCGGTCAGCCCGCCGGTGCCCAGGACGGCCTGTGCGCAGCCGGGATGCCCGAGGTCGCACGGTCCGCCGGGGGCGACGGCGAGCAGCGGCTGGTGGCCGATCGCGCCGCCCAGCCCGCGCGCCCCGCACACCTGGCGGTCGTGCACGACGAGCCCGCAGCCGACGTCGGCGCCGATCGTGACCAGGGCGAACGAGTGCAGCCCGCGACCCTGACCGAACCAGTGCTCGGCGGCGGTGAGCGCACGCACGTCGTTGTCCACCGACACCGGGACGCCGATCGCCTCGCCGAGCGGCGCGGCCAGCGGGACGGGACCCTCCCAGCCCAGGAACGGCGCGACGACGACGTCGCGGTGCTCGGTCACCAGGCCCCCGATCCCGACCCCGACACCGGCGAGCGGGCCGTGCACCCGGGACAGGTCGTCCACCACGCCGGCGACGGCGCGCACCACCTCGTCCGGGGACCGGCCGGGCAGTGCCACCGCGGCGTGGCCCCGGACCTCGGCGCGCAGATCGGTGACCACGGCGTACAGCGTGTCGGCGGTGATCGTGACGCCGACGAAGCGGGCGCTGGTGGGGCGCACGTCCAGCGGCACCGACGGGCGTCCTGTGCTCCGCTGCAGCTCCGCTCCGCCCTCGACGAGCAGGCCGTCGTCGAGCAGCGGGCGGGTCAGGCGGGTCAGCGATCCCGGTGACAGCCCGAGGCGGCGGGAGAGCTCCGCGCGCGGGAGCGGGCCGTGGCGCAGCACCTCGACCGCGACGGCGAGCAGGCTCCCGTCGAGCCGGGCCCACCCGCCGCGGGCGGCTTCTTCGGACCCACCGCCGGCGGCTTCTTCCGACACACAGCGGTCGGTTTCTTCCGACACGGAAGTCACGCCCGTCACGGTACCCGCCCCGCTCGTTAGGCATGATCGACGGCATGGACGACCCGCTGGTGAACCCGGTCCCCGCCGCTCTCACCGGACCGTTGCGCGCCTTCGGCGACCGGCGCGGACGGGCCGTGCGCTTCGACCCGGACGTGTCCCCGTTCGCGGGCCTGCCCGCCAATCCGGACGGGCAGGACTGGGCCGACCTCGCCGCGCTGGCCGGGCCGGGGGAGACGCTCGTGCTGACCGGTCCCGGAGCCGTGCCGCCGGAGGGCTGGGAGAGCGTTCGGCCGCTGGAGTGCGTGCAGATGGACGGCGCGGGCGTCGAGGCCGTGCCGGATCCCGACGCCGTCGAGCTCGGGGTCGGCGACCGCGCGGAGATGGCTGACCTGGTGGAGCGCACCCGGCCGGGTCCGTGGGGCCCGCGTACCGCGGAGCTCGGCTCCTACCTGGGTATCCGGCACGACGGTGCGCTGGTCGCGATGGCCGGCGAGCGGCTCCGGCTCCCCGGCCGGACCGAGATCAGCGCCGTCTGCACGGACCCGTCCGCGCGCGGTCAGGGGCTCGCCGAGCGGCTGGTGCGCGCCGTCGCCGCGGGGATCGTGGCGCGCGGGGAGCGGCCGATGCTGCACGCTGCCGCGACCAACGAGCCGGCGCTGCGGGTCTACCGGCGGATGGGGTTCGTGCTGACCCGCCCGATGCGCTTCGACCTGCTGCGCCCACCGGCCGGGTGAGTTCTCCTCAGGCGTCCGGTTCGGAGAGCGCCGCGTCCACCGCGCCGGGCGCGAGCACCTCGTCGAGCACGAGGATCGCGCAGCCGGTGACGCCGCTGCGCCCGGTGAGCAGGCCCGGTTCGATCCGCAGGTTCTGGGTCGCGGCGGCCATCGACCGCCGGTAGATCGCCTCCCGGACGCCCGCGACCAGCGGGTCGTAGGCGCCGACCAGGTCACCGCCGATCGTCACCACGGCCGGGTTGATCAGGTTCACGGCCGCGGCCAGCACCTCGCCGAGCCGGCGACCCGCCGTGCGCACGAGCCGGACCGCGTCCGGGTCGCCGTGGCGGACCAGCGTGATCACATCGGCGACGCCCTGCACGTCGCGACCGGCCGCGGTCAGGTCGCGGACCAGCGCGGCGCCACCGGCCAGCACCTCCAGGCAGTCGACGTTGCCGCATCCGCAACCGACGCCCGGCCCGTCGTGTACCGGGGTGTGCCCGATCTCGCCGGCCGCGCCCCACGCCCCGCGCTGCAGGACGCCACCGGAGACCACGCCGGCGCCGACGCCGGTGGAGACCTTGACCATCAGCAGGTCGTCGACTCCCGGGTGCGCGGCGTGCTCGGCCAGCGCCATCACGTTCACGTCGTTGTCCACGCGCACCGGGACCGGGAAGCGCCCGGTGAGCAGCGGCGGCAGCGGCACGCCCTCCCAGCTGGGCAGGGCGGGGACGCCGACGCTGCTGCCCGCGTCGCCGTCGACGGTGCCGGGGATGGACAGCCCGATCCCGCGGATCCCGGACTCGGTGGCGCCCGCGGTGGCCAGCAGCCCCTCCAGGACCGGGATCGCGTCGCCGAGCAGCTTGTCCGGGCCGATCGAGGCGGGCTGGTCCAGGATGTCCTCGGCGAGCACCTCGCCGGTGAGGTCGCAGATCGCGGCCTTGGTCCGGCTGACCCCGATCGAGAGCGCGAACACGGTGCCGCCGGTGGCGTGGAAGACCAGACGTGCGGCCGGACGTCCGCCGGTCGCCGTGGCGCCGACGACCTCGGTGACCAGCCCCTCGACCAGCAGCCGGTCCACCCGCGCCGCGACCGCGGTCCGGGACAGACCGGTGGCCCGGCCGATCTCGGTCCGGGTACCGGCCTCGCCGTCGCGGATCAGCCGGAAGATCTCGCCGGCAGTGGCGGGGGCGGTGGTGGGGGTGCGTCCGCGCATTCGACCAGTACACCACGTGTCTTTGACCTGCGCTAACGCAGATGTACGTTCAGTAACGTCTTGTGAGTGCGTAAGTAGCGCTCTAGAGTGCTCATTGCACGGTTCGACACCACCGCTCGTCAGGAGACCGACGCACCGTGACCGTTACCCCACCCGCCACCGGCGCCGACACCGCGGACGAGATGCACCCGATCGTCGCCGCCGTCACCGACCGGATCCGCGCCCGCTCCGCCACCCGCCGCTCCGCCTACCTCGAGCGCATCCGCGCCGCCGCCCCGGCGCCCGTGACCGGCCCCAACCGCAGCGGCCTGGGCTGTGCCAACCTCGCGCACGGCGCCGCCGCGTGCGGGCCGGACAAGCTGACGCTCACCGCGACGCCCGCCCGCAACGTCGCGATCGTGTCCGCCTACAACGACATGCTCTCCGCCCACCAGCCGTTCGAGACGTTCCCTGCCCGCATCAAGCAGGCCGTGCGCGACGCGGGCGGGGTGGCGCAGTTCGCCGGCGGTGTGCCCGCGATGTGCGACGGGATCACCCAGGGCCGTGCGGGCATGGAGCTGTCCCTGTTCAGCCGGGACGTGATCGCCATGTCGACCGCGGTCGCGCTCTCGCACGACATGTTCGACGGCGCCGTGCTGCTCGGCGTCTGCGACAAGATCGTGCCCGGGCTGGTGATGGGGACGCTGTCGTTCGGGCACCTGCCGGTCGTGCTGGCCCCGGCCGGGCCGATGACCTCGGGCCTGCCGAACAAGGAGAAGGCCCGCGTCCGCCAGCTGCACGCCGAGGGGAGGGCATCGCGCGAGGAGCTCCTGGAAGCCGAGTCGAAGAGCTACCACGGCCCGGGGACCTGCACGTTCTTCGGCACCGCGAACTCCAACCAGCTGCTGATGGAGGTGATGGGCCTGCACCTGCCGGGGGCGAGCTTCGTCAACCCGGGCACCCCGCTGCGCGACGCCCTGACCGACGAGGCCGGACGCCGGGCGCTGGACCCGTCGACGGCGCCGATGGGGGAGATCGTCGACGAGAACGCCGTCGTGAACGGCGTCGTCGCGCTGCTGGCCACCGGGGGCTCGACGAACCACACGATGCACCTGGTCGCGATGGCCGCCGCCGCGGGCGTCGAGCTGACCTGGGACGACTTCTCCGATCTCTCCGCTGTCGTGCCCCAGCTGACCCGGATCTACCCGAACGGCACCGCCGACATCAACCACTTCCAGGCCGCCGGCGGGATGTCGCTGCTGATCCGGGAGCTGCTCGGCGCCGGGATGCTGCACGACGACGTGAACACCGTCGCCGGGCACGGCCTGCACCACTACACCGCCGAACCCTTCCTCGTGCGCGGAAATCACTGCTCCGACGACGATATCCGCGCACAGGTGGTGTGGCGGGACGGGCCGACCGAGAGCCTGGACAAGACCGTGCTGCGCGGCGTCGCCGATCCGTTCGCCCCGGACGGCGGCCTGCGGGTGCTGGAGGGCAACCTCGGCCGGGCCGTGGTCAAGACGTCCGCGGTGGAGGCCGAGCACCGGGTCGTCACCGCCCCGGCGCGGGTGTTCGACGACCAGGCCGAGCTGCTCGACGCGTTCGCCCGCGACGAGCTCGACGCCGACATGGTCGCCGTCGTGCGACACCAGGGCCCACGCGCGAACGGGATGCCGGAGCTGCACAAGCTCACCCCGGCGCTCGGCGTGCTGCAGGACCGCGGGTACCGGGTGGCCGTCGTCACCGACGGGCGGATGTCCGGCGCGTCGGGCAAGGTCCCGGCCGCGCTGCACGTCACGCCGGAGGCCGCCCGGGGCGGGCCGCTGGGGAAGGTCCGCGACGGCGACGTGATATGCCTGGACACCCTGACCGGCACCCTGGCGCTGCTGGTCGACGCGGACGAGTTCGACTCCCGCGACGGGTACCTCCCGCCGGTGGCCGAGACGTTCGGGACCGGCCGTGAGCTGTTCGCGGCGTTCCGCGACGCCGTCGGATCGGCCGAGCGGGGCGCGAGCGTCGCCCTGGTGAACCAGTGATCGCCGGGCCGTCCCGGCGACTGCCGACCGACGAGAGGCCGTTGAAGCTCGTGGAGACCGTACCCGCCCGCCCGATTGCGGGCTCCCTGCTCGACCTGGCGCCCGTCGTGCCGGTCGTGGTGATCTCCGACCCGGACACCGCGGTGCCGCTGGCCCGCGCCCTGGTCGCCGGTGGCCTGCCGGTGATCGAGGTGACGCTGCGGACCCCGGCCGCGCTGGAGGCCACCCGGCGGATCGCGCAGGAGGTCCCGGACGCCGTCGTCGGCGTGGGCACGATCCGCTCCCCGCTGCAGGTCCGCGAGTCGCTCGTCGCCGGTGCCGCGTTCCTGGTCTGCCCGGGTACCACGCCGGCGCTGCTGGACGCCATGGACGAGTCCGGGCTGCCCTACCTGCCCGGCGTCAGCACGCTCTCGGAGATGCTCTCCGTCGCCGAGCGCGGGCGCTCCGAGATGAAGTTCTTTCCGGCCGAGGCCGCCGGCGGGCGGCCGTTCCTCAAGGCCGTCGCCGGACCGCTGCCGGACCTGCGGTTCTGCCCCACCGGCGGGATCACGGTCGACTCGGCGCCGGACTACCTGGCGCTGGGCAACGTCGGCTGTGTCGGCGGCTCCTGGCTGACCCCGTCCGACGCGGTCGAGGCGGGGGACTGGGACCGGATCCGGGATCTGGCAGCGCAGGCGTCCATGCTGGGCTGAGCGGAGCTTGCGGAGCGAGCATCAGCGCTGAGCGGAGCTTGCGGAGCGAGCATCAGCGCTGAGCGCGACGACCGTTACGATGGTCCACGGTGTGCCGGGAAGTCTGGTCGGCGTTCGTCCCGTCCTGCCCGGATCCGACCGAGGAGCCCCGTGAGCCCCACACCACCGTCCCCGTCCCGCCTGTTCTCCCGGGGATCCTGGCGTGAGGTCTCGCGGATCGGCGACGTCCTGCGTGCCGAGACCGTCGGCGGCACGCTGCTCGTGGCCGCGGCCGCACTCGCACTGATCTGGGCGAACTCCCCGTGGCGTGAGGCCTACACCGCGCTCGGTGGGTTCACGATCGGCCCGGCCGCACTGCACCTGGACCTGTCGCTGGCCACCTGGGCCGCGGACGGGCTGCTGGCGATCTTCTTCTTCGTCGCCGGACTGGAGCTCAAGCGCGAGTTCGTGGCCGGTGACCTGCGCGATCCCCGACGGGCCGTGCTCCCGGTGGCCGCCGCCGTCGGCGGGATGACGGTCCCGGCGCTGATCTACACGGCGGTCAACCTGTCCACCCCGGGCGCCGGGGCGGGCTGGGCCATCCCGACCGCGACCGACATCGCGTTCGCCCTGGCCGTGCTCGCGGTGATCGGCTCCGGCCTGCCGGCGGCCCTGCGGACGTTCCTGCTCACACTCGCCGTCGTCGACGACCTGCTGGCCATCGCGATCATCGCGATCTTCTACACCGACGACCTGGCCGTCGTCCCGCTGCTGCTCGCGCTCGTGCCGCTGGGACTGTTCACGCTGCTGGTGCAGCGCCGGGTGCGGTCCTGGTGGTTGCTGCTGCCGCTCGCGCTGGCGACCTGGGTGCTGGTGCACGAGTCCGGGGTGCACTCCACGGTGGCCGGGGTGCTGCTCGGGTTCGCCGTCCCGGTGATCCGGCGGGCCGAGGGGCCGGGCCCCGGCCTGGCCGAGCACTTCGAGCACCGGTGGCGCCCGCTCTCGGCCGGTGTCGCCGTGCCGGTGTTCGCGTTCTTCGCCGCCGGGGTCTCGGTCGTCGACGGCGGCGGGTTCGGTGCCGCGCTGGGGGACACGATCACGCTCGGGATCATCGGCGGGCTGGTGGCCGGCAAGGCGGTCGGCGTGCTCGGCGCGACGTGGGTGGTGCAGCGGTTCACCCGTGCCCGCCTCGCCGACGAGCTGGGCTGGTGGGACGTCGTCGGGCTCTCGTTGCTGGCCGGGGTCGGGTTCACGGTGTCGTTGCTGATCGGCGAGCTGGCGTTCGGCACCGGCACGCCGCAGGACGACCACGTCAAGATCGGGGTGCTGCTCGGGTCGTTGATCTCGGCCGCCCTGGCGACGGTCGTGCTGCAGATCCGCAGCGCCCACCACCGACGGATCTGCGCCGCGGAGACGGCCGACGCGGACGGCGACGGCATCCCGGACGTCTACCAGGAGGACGACCCGGGCCGGTAGCGCCCGGGATCGACCGAGTGATCGATCTGTGTCGGAACTTCGTGGCCACCTGTGGCCCGGAACCTCCTACACCGATCGATCATGGCTGCTGCGCTCGGTCCGGCTCGGCCCGACGATGCACGGTCATCGGCTCGTCCTGTGAGAGACTGGGACGTCGAAGAGCATGTGGAGGCGTGATGTCGCTCGTCAACGAGAGCGCGACGGCCCGCGTCGGCGTGCCCGATCGTCGCGCCGCGGTGGACGAAGCCGTGGCCTCCCTGCGCGTCGACGGCCTGGAGCCGTGCGACCACGGGCACGCGGTCCTGCACAGCGTCGCCGAGGGTGAGATCGGCTTCGACGAGGCCGTCACCAGGATCGTGGCCCCCTACCGCCGGTGACCTGGGATCCGTATCTGGACCTCGAGCACGGCGTACTCCGCAACCGCCTCGGCATCACCGATGCCGGCGCGCTCGCCCGGGTCGAGTCGAACGTGGCGTCGCTCCGGATCGCCGAGCTGGCGCTGAACCCGCTGCAGGGCCGCTACGACCTCGCACTGCTGCAGAGCATGCACTGGCACATCTTCGCCGACGTCTACGCGTGGGCCGGGCAGCTCCGGAGCGTCTCGATCGGCAAGGGGCGCCCGTTCTGCCCGCCGCAGGAGATCCCCGCCCGGGGCGAGGCGATCTTCGCCGGGCTCGCCGCTCGCGACCACCTGTACGGTCTGCACCGCCGCGCGTTCGTGCACGGGCTCGCCGATCTGTTCGCGCGCCTCAACCATCTGCATCCATTCCGCGAAGGAAACGGCCGCACGCAGAGGTTGATGCTGTCCCACATCGGCCGGGACGCCGGGTACGACATCGACTGGGCTCGTCTCGACCCTGAGCTCAACATCTCCGCGAGCCGCGCCGCGCTCGACGGCGACGACACCGCCCTGCGGGAGGTGCTCACCGGCCTCGTGCGGCCCGCCGATCGAGGCTAGCGGTGGTCGGCCTGCTCGTTGGCCCAGTGCAACGCGGCCGGGGAGACCCCACGCCGGACCGGGTTCCACTCGCCGGGGTCGGGCCGCACGCAGGCGCGGGCGTGCACCGCGGACTTCAGGTGCCGGACCTGCCCGTCCGCGACGTCGACCACCCGGTGCGGGATCAGCCGTAACGGCTCGGTGGCGCGGTGGATCTCCGACCAGCACCTCTCGCAGACCAGCGTCCTCATGCGGCCTTCCGATGCCGGCCGGCGCCGTCCGCGTGGGCCATGACGGCACAGCTCGGATCGGAGTGCACCGTCGCGTCGTTCCAGACGACGTCGCCGGAGCGGTCGGCGTGCGAGATGTGGGCGAGGTGGTAGAAGTCCTCACGGGCCGGATCGATCGGCCCGTAGCAACGTTCGCAGAGCAGGGTCAAGGTTTCACCCTCCGGTCTCGGCGCGCAGCAGCGCGGAGTAGTACGGAGCGCGTGTGGTGCCGCGCGATCACAGTGACAACGGACTGGGACAGCGGATCGGGACAGCGGACGGGAACCCGATGACCCTGTCTCAGGCTGACACACTGGAGCCCTTGACGTCGCGCCCGGACGGCGTGGTCTTGCGCACGGCGCTCGTTCTGTCGGACCCGCGGTATACCCTCGTAGCGGGAGTTACAGCAGTGTCATTACCCGCGAGTGGTTGGAGGCGGTCTGATGCGACTCGTGCACGCCGCGGACCTGCATCTGGACAGCCCGTTGCTGGGACTGGCCCGCCTCGGCGACTCCGATCTGGCGGACACGCTGCGCGCGGCGACCCGGCGGGCCTGCGAGAACCTGGTCGACGAGGTGATCGCCCAGGAGGCGGACGCCGTGCTGCTGGCCGGCGACGTCTACGACGGCAACTGGCGCGACTACGCGACCGGTGCGTTCTTCGTCCGCCAGCTGTCGCGCCTGCACGACGAGGGCATCCCGGTCTTCCTGATCAACGGCAACCACGACGCCGAGTCCGAGATCACCCGCTCGCTGCGGCTGCCCCCGAACACCCACCGTCTCTCGGTGGACGAGCCGGAGACGGTCGTGCTCGACGACCTCGGCCTGGCCGTGCACGGGCAGGGCTTCGCCCGGCGCGCGGTGCTGGAGAACCTGGTCCCGGCCTATCCGGACCGGATCCGGGGCCTGGTCAACGCCGGGATGCTGCACACCTCGGTGCAGGGCGACCTGCGCCACGACACCTACGCGCCGTGCCGCCCGGAGGACCTCTCGGGCTGCGGTTACGAGTACTTCGCGCTCGGCCACATCCACGAGCAGAAGATCGTCTGCGACGGCCCGCACGTGGCCGCGTTCTCCGGGAACCTGCAGGGCCGCCACCCCAAGGAGACCGGGCCGAAGGGTGCGCTGGTCGTGGACGTGGATCCCGGCGAGCGGGCCCGGCTGACACCGCTGACCCTCGACGTGGCCCGCTGGGAGCTGGTCGAGGTCGCCACCGACGGGTGCCGCGACGCCGACGAGGTGCTCGACGCCGTCGAGGTCGCGGTGCGGGAGCGCTGCGTGCAGGCGGCGCCGCGGGCCGTCGTCGTGCAGGTGACGCTGACCGGCGCGACGCCGGCCGCGCCGGGTCTGGTCGAGGCGGAGTGGCTGCGCTCGGAGATCGAGCTGCTGGCCGGCAAGGCCGGCGCGGTGGTGGAGAAGATCCGCAACCGGACCCGCCCGCCCGCGGACGCGCTGAACGTGGACCCGGAGCTGACCGGGGCGGTCGCTGCGGCGGCGTCCGGGCTGGTCTCCGATCCGGACCGGGTCCGGGAACTGGCCGCCCCGCTGGAGCGTGAGATCGGGCGCCGGCTGCGCGAGGCGGGCCTGCTGGACCTGCGCGACTCCGACCGCCTGGAGTCCCTGGCCCGGCAGGCCGAGCAGCAGCTGCTGGCCCAGCTCGCGGGCGCGGGCGGTGAGGACCTCCCGTGCTGATCCGGTCGCTGACGCTGCAGCGCTACGGCGGGTACGAGAACCGCGAGCTGGCCCTCGGGCCCGGGCTGACGATCGTCACCGGCCCGAACGAGGCCGGCAAGACCACGCTGCTCGACGCGCTCTCGGACCTGCTGTGGGGGATGCCGCGCCCGGTGCGACACGCCTGGGCGTTCAGCCCGGCCCGGCTCGGGATCGCCGCGCGTATCGAGTGCGGGGAGAACGATCTCACGGTCCGGCGCACCACCCGCGGGCTGTTCTCCTCGCGCGAGGACGAGCCGGACGCCCCCTACGACGCTCCGTGGGGCCCCGGCGGCGCGGACGCCCGCAAGCGCTGGCGGCAGGGCTTCGGCCTCGGGCACTCCGAGCTGCGCGAGGGTGGCCGCCGGCTCTGCGCCGGCGGCGGCGACCTGGCAGAGCTGGTGTTCACCGCGCGCAGCGGACGCGACGTGCGGGCCGTCGTCGGAGCGCTGGACGGCGAGGCCGACAAGCTGTTCAAGGACCACAAGGGCAACAAGTCGGTCGAGGTCCGCGCCGCGATGGGCCGCTACGAGCAGACCGAGACCGCCGCCGGCGAGCAGATGGCCAGGGCAGGCGAGGTCACCGCGCTGGTCGAGGAGATCGGACGGCTGGAACGCCGCGCCACCGAGCTGGCCCGCTCCCGCTCCGTCGCGGCGACCGAGAGCCAGCGGGCCGTGCAGGCTGTCCGCGGGCACGAGCCGGCCCGCGCCCTGGCCGCGCTGCACGCCGAACGCGCCGCGCTGGAGGAGTCCGGCGTGGTGCTCGACGCCGGTCGGCTCGAGGAGTTCGAGCTCGCGTCGGCCGAGCTGGACACCGCCGCGGACGAGCTCGCCGAGCACCGCGCCCGCGCCGAGGACCTGCGGGAACGCCGCTCCGCCCTGGACGTCGACGATCTGCTGGTGACCGACGCCCCCCGGGTGCGGGAGCTGGAGTCCGCCGCCCAGGCGCGGGCCGCCGACGCCGAGCGGGCCGCGGCGTTGCGTGCCGAGGCGGGCGAGCTCTACCGCCGGGCCGAGTCCACGCTGGCCGGGCTCGTCGCCGAGGACGGGCGGTCGGCGTCGCAGCGCCTGGCCGCCGTGCACCTGCCCACCGACCGCGCCCGCGACCTGGACGCGCTGGCCGACGCGCTGCGCGGCGCCGCGGCGGAGACCGACCGCGCCGAGGAGGCGCACCGGGCGGCGCTGGCCGAGGTCCGCGACGCCGCGGACGGTGCGGCCGGGCTGGACCTGGACCGCGTCGGGCGGGTCGCCGAGGTCCGGCAGGCGATCGAGGCCGAGGGTTCGGCCGCGGCACTGAGCCGGATCGCGATCACCGAGCGGGCCCGGGCCCGCACCCACCGCTCGGAGGCGCTCGCCGCGGCAGGGCACACCGGTGCGGCAGGGCCTACCGGGGCCGTCGGGCGCACCGGTGCCGCCCCTGCCGCCGGCGTCGGCGCTGCCGACGGGCCGCCCGGGCTCTTCGAGACCGGCGCAGGCGAGCCCGTCTCCGTCCCACCCGCCCGCGACGTCCGCACGCTCCGCACCCCGCTGCGCACGGCCGAGCAGGGCGGGCAGGCCGCCGAGCGGGACGCCGCAACCGCCCGCGACCGGGTCCGCGCCGCCGGCGAGGCCCGGGACGCGGTCGCCGCCCAGGGCCGCCCGGTCGACGCCGGCACGCTGTCCGGAGCCCGGGACGAGCGGGACCACCAGGTCACCGCGCTGGTCGAGGTGCTGCGCGCGGAGGCCGACGCCGCCGACCTGGCCGGTGCCGCGGCCCGGGTGGAGCGCGCGATCGGCGCGGCCGACCGGATCGCCGACGACATGATCGACTCCGCGGACCGGGTCGCCGAGCTGGCCCATCGGGAGACCGAGCTGGCCGCCGCCCGGGACGCGCTCGCCGCCGCCGAGGAGGCCGCCGATGAGGCGTCCGGGGCACGGCGCGAGGCCGAGTCGGCCTGGGCCGTGCTTTGGAGCGCGCACGCCGTCGCGACCCCGGACCCGGACGAGGCCGACGCGGTGTGCTCGGCGCTCACCGACGCGGCCCGCGCGCAGGGCGAGATCGACGAGGCCGACGAGCGCCTGGAACGCCTGGCCGGACAGGCGAGCACCCAGCAGGAGGCCCTGGCCACCGCGCTCGCCGGAGCCGGGCGCAAACGCGGCGGCGCGGACCTGGACACGCTGCTGGTGGCCGCCGCCGACCTGGCCGCCGAGGCCGACCGGGCCCGCGACCGGCGGGTGCTGCTGGCCCGGCTGCGCGCCGACGCCGAACGCGCGGGTGGTGCCGCCGACGCCGCCCGCCACGAGCGGGACCGGGCCGCGCTGCGCTGGCGCTTCGGCCTGGGCTCGGCCGGGCTACCGGCCGCCCTGGAACCGGACGGGTGGGCGACCCGGCGCGACACCGTCGGCGACGCGCAGGCCGCCGGCTCCCGGGCCCGGCGCTGCGCGGCCGCCGCGGCCCGCCTGCAGCAGGCCGTCGCCGCGCACCGCG
>JAKDNL010000773.1 GCA_030451825.1 Pseudonocardia sp.
CCGCCGGGCGGCTCAACCGCCTGCGGGGGCGGCTGTCGCGGTCCCGCTCCGGGCTCGGGCAGAGCCTGCTCGGCCTGCTCGGTGCCGGGCAGATGGACGAGGAGTCCTGGGAGGACGTCGAGGCCATCCTCCTGCAGGCCGACCTCGGTCCGGAGATGACGCAGGAGATCACCGACAGGCTGCGCGAGCAGCTCGCCGCGCGTGCCGTGCGCACGTCCGAAGCAGCCCGGGCGGTGTTGCACGACGTGCTCACCGAGTCGCTGGACACGAACCAGGACCGCTCGGTCCGGGTCCTGCCGCACGACGGCCGCCCGGCCGTGGTGCTCATCGTCGGGGTGAACGGCACCGGTAAGACGACGACCACCGGCAAGCTCGCCCGGGTGCTGGTCGGTGGCGGGCACACGGTCACCCTCGGCGCCGCCGACACGTTCCGCGCCGCGGCCGCCGAGCAGCTCCTCACCTGGGGTGAGCGCTCCGGTGCCGCCGTGGTCCGCGGGCCGGAGGGATCGGACCCGGCCGCGGTCGCGTTCGACGCGGTCAAGCGCGGTACCGACGACGGCGTGGACGCCGTCCTGCTCGACACCGCGGGCCGGCTGCACACCAAGACCGGCCTGATGGACGAGCTCGGCAAGGTCAAACGCGTCGTGGAGAAGCAGGCCGAGGTGGACGAGGTGCTGCTCGTCCTGGACGCCACGACCGGGCAGAACGGGCTGACCCAGGCCCGGGTGTTCGGCGACGTCGTCAAGGTCACCGGGATCGCACTGACGAAGCTGGACGGCACCGCCAAGGGGGGCATCGTGTTCCGCGTACAGCGCGAGCTCGGGGTGCCGGTCAAGCTCGTGGGTCTGGGCGAGGGCCCGGACGACCTCGCGCCGTTCGAACCGAAGGCGTTCGTCGACGCGCTGCTGGACTGACGCACTCGGTAACCACGATGTAACCGCAGCCGAAGGCTCGTTCACGTCCCCGCAACGAATACGGTCATCGTCCGAAATACGACGCTCCCAGGATTCTCCCACCTGCCGCGACGACCCGCGGCGCAGAACGGGAGGGAGTTGCAGTGGGAGTCCCCGACACCGGCGATACCGCTTGGATGCTCGCCAGCGCAGCGCTGGTGCTGCTGATGACCCCAGGTCTGGCCTTCTTCTACGGAGGTATGACCCGCAGCAAGAGCGTCCTGAACATGATGATGATGAGCATGTCGGCGCTCGGGCTGATCGGCGTGCTCTGGGTGCTCTACGGCTACTCGATGGCCTTCGGCAACGACGTGGGCGGCGGTCTGCTGGGTAACCCGTTCGAGCACCTGGGCCTGTCCGGCCTGTTCGGCGGCCAGTACCTCACCGGCGACGCCGGAGAGGCGGTGAGCATCCCGCTGGTGGGCACGATCCCGGCCACGGTCTTCGCCGCGTTCCAGGCGATGTTCGCCATCATCACCGTCGCCCTGATCTCGGGTGCGGCGGCGGACCGGCTGCGCTTCGGCCCGTGGCTCGCCTTCGCCGGGATCTGGGCCACGGTCGTCTACTTCCCGGTCGCGCACTGGGTCTTCTCCTTCGACGGCGTCACCGCCGAGACCGGCGGCTGGATCGCCAACCAGCTCGCCGCGATCGACTTCGCGGGTGGCACGGCGGTGCACATCAACGCCGGTGCGGCGGCGCTCGCGCTCTGCCTGGTGCTGGGCAAGCGGCGCGGCTGGCCGCGTGAGGCCATGCGTCCGCACAACCTGACGCTGGTCATGCTCGGCTCCGGGCTGCTGTGGTTCGGCTGGTTCGGCTTCAACGCCGGTTCGGCCGTCGCCGCGGACGGCGTCGCGGGCCTCACGTTCGTCAACACGCTCGTCGCCACCTCGGCAGGCATGCTCGGCTGGCTGCTCACCGAGCGCATCCGCGACGGCAAGCCGACCTCGCTGGGCGCCGCGTCCGGCGTCGTGGCCGGCCTGGTCGCGATCACCCCGTCCTGTTCGGCGGTCTCGCCGATCGGCGCGATCGCGATCGGCGTCATCGCCGGCATCGTGTGTGCCCTGGCCGTGGGCCTGAAGTTCCGGTTCGGCTTCGACGACTCGCTCGACGTCGTCGGCGTCCATCTCGTCGGCGGCATGGCAGGCACCCTTCTGGTGGGCCTGTTCGCCACCGAGGCCGCCCCGGGCGGGGTGAACGGCCTGTTCTACGGCGGCGGTGTCGACCAGCTCTGGCGCCAGGCCGTCGGCGCGTTCGCGGTGCTGATCTACAGCTTCGTGCTCAGCATCATCATCGCCTACATCGTCAAGGCCATCTTCGGCCTGCGGGCCACCGACGAGGACGAGGTCGGCGGCGTGGACGAGTCGGAGCACGCGGAGAGCGCGTACGACTTCTCCACCCTGCGGGTCGGTGGCGGTCCGGGCGGCAGCCGCCCGATCGTCACTCCCGGCGGCGCCGATCGTGAGCCGCAGGTCACCGCCACCACCAGCAAGGAGGGCTGAGCGAGATGAAGCTCGTGACGGCGATCGTGAAGCCGTTCGTACTGGAGGACGTGAAGGGCGCGCTCGAGCAGATCGGCGTGCTCGGCCTGACGATCAGCGAGGTACAGGGCTACGGCCGGCAGAAGGGCCACACCGAGGTCTACCGCGGTGCGGAGTACTCCGTCGACTTCGTGCCGAAGGTCCG
>JAKDNL010000151.1 GCA_030451825.1 Pseudonocardia sp.
AATGCCACCGCGTCCCGCCGCCGACCGTGCGGTACACGAGCTCGTCGGCCGGGTCCTCAGCCACGGCCGTCTCCCGTCTCGGTGGTGGGTGTCCCGGCAGCGGACCGCCAGGCGTCGACCGCCCGCTCCAGCCGCGCAGCGGTTGTGCTGAGCGGCGGCGTGCTGGTCAGCCGGTAGTCGGTGAGGACGTGCTCGGCAGCGTCCGCGAGTGCCTGCCCGGCGCCGCGCAGCGCGGCCGTCTCGGAGCGGGCCGTGTCACGCTCGGCGCGGAGACGGTCGGAGCGCCGGTACTCGGCGTCATGGATCAGGTCAAGCTCGGAGCGGAGACTGTCTACCGTGGCCTGGCAGTCCTCACAGCCATCGGGGCACTCGTGCGGGCCGCGCACCCACCGCCCGGCGGCGGCCGTCGACTCGGCGTCTCCTGCCCGGGTCCCGTGCTCATCGCACGTGAGCCCCGAGTCGCCCGGGTAGTGCGCGTAGGGGGCATCCGGGAACCCGCAGGCGCACATGGTGTCTCCTGCCCGAGGACCAGCAGCGGGGTTCCGGGGCAACGAGCCGATCTCCCGCTCCTCCGGCCATACGCCATAGACGCGCGACGCGGTCCACCACACGTGGCCTTGCTCCCGGAACTCGTAAGCCAGGATCTTGCCCACGTCGCCGCACTCTGTCCGCAACTCATTCAAGACAGATTGCATCTCAGCGTCGCCTTGGTCGGTCGGTGCGGTGTCTGCGGCCCGGGGACCAGCAGCCGGCCGGGCGTCGCTCACGTCGCCTGGTCCGCCGCCGAGCAGCTCCCACATCGCCTCGGCGAGCGCGGGTGCGGCCTCCTCGACGGCGTCGCGGTCCAGCACGCCGGGCGGGTCGTTCCACCAGTCCGCGACAGCGCGGGCCTTCTCGGCGAGCAGCCGGGACGGGTGGTCGGCGCGGGCCGCGAGCAGCTGGATCGCGTCGTAGGCGTCGATCGGAACTCCGGCCTTGCCGACGACCATGCTCTCGGCGGCGGCGGCGGGTGTGGTGTCGTCTCCTGCGCTCCCGGCGTCACCCCGCGCGATGCGGGTCAACTCCTCGGCCACCTGGTCGGTCGTCCGCCTGCCGGTCCGCCACGCCTGCATCGCGCGGGACACCTCGTCGGCGGTCAGGTCCCGCCCACCGGTGTCGGGTCGCAGGTCGTCCGCGTCACGTGCGAGTCGCGGACCGTGGTCGATCCGGAGCAGCACCCGCCCGTCAACGATGTGTTCCACCACGCCGGGCACCAGCACCCGGTCACCCACGCTGAACTCGGTCATCGCTGCTGCCCCTCTCCGGGATCGTCGGCGAGCCGCGTGTCCAGCTGGTGCTGGAAGTAGTTGCTGGTCTTCGCCGCTTCGACGAGGTCGCGGATGACACGGCGCTGCCATGAGGCGCCCTCACGCCACCCACGCTGGAAGGTGCCGACCTCGGTGGTGTCGTCCCCGGGGGCGGGGTCGGCGGTGAGCCGGTCCCGGACCGTGTGCGCGGACACCCGCGCGTGCGCCGTCCAGCCGTCGGTGAGATGGCCGAGCCACCCGAGCAGGCCCGCCACATCCCCGCGGTCGTCGTCGTCGCGGCGTTCGTCGAGCAGACCGGCCGACCGCAGGCACCGCGTCAACCGGTACAGCGGGTCCGTCGACTCCCCGGTGCGGTCCGTCCGCCACCGGCCGCCGGTCTCCGCCGGGTGGGTCTCCCACACCGTCACCTCGATCGCCGACGACTCCAGGGCCAGCTCGACGCCCTCGATCAGGTCGTCGAGCGACAGCAGGGCGGCGGTGGCGTCTCCTGCGGGACGAGCCGCCGCGCGCAGCCACTCCGGCGGCGGGTCGTCAGTCGCGACCCGGTCACCGGTGATCCGCCACAGCTCGACGTCTGCGAGACAGGACCGGCACAGGTCCCCGTCGGTGTCGGACGGGTCCTGCCCGCAGAGGGTTGTCGACTCGCATCCCAATGCCGCGATGCGACGGAGCGCAGCGACCGCGGGTCCGGCTGCGGCGCGGAGACGCTGGATCTCGGCGCGCCCTTCGTCCCTCTCGTCCAACCAGCGGCGGGCCACGTCGCGCGGAACGGCCGGGCCGTCGGGTCCGGCTGCCAGGGCGGCACGGACGATCGTCGCGGCGTGATCCGCGGCGGCGGCATAGCAGTGGATCCTGACGTGGTGCGCTTCCGCCGGGTTCTCCCGGAACCACGCCAGCGCCTCGGCGACGTCCCGGGCGGGCTGCGCGTCCTCGGTTCCGGTCACGACGCCGCCTCGCGTGGGCACTTCGGCGCGCACTCGTACTTGTTCACGAGTCGGACGCGGGTGGTGTCCCCCTGAACGTCGATCTTCTTCCACTCCGTCTCGAACGCTTCGTCGCCCGGCTTCAACTCGCGCTGGCACTTCTCGCAGCTCGGCATGGTCAGTTCTCCGTCTCGTTGAGGGCGGCTTCGATACGCCGCCCCAGGTCGTCCCGCATCCACGCCGACACGGCAGCCGGCGGGCCCATCAGCAGCCCGAAACACTCGCGCAGCAGCGCCGTGTGGTCGGGGGCGGTCGGGCACACGTCGAGGCGGGCGAGGATGTCGGCGGGCGTGAACTGCGGCGCCTGGTTGCCGTCCAGGTGGTGCCGCATCTCCTGCCGCAGCGGCCACACATCCCGCGGCTCCCCGCTGCCGGGGGCGGGGGCGGTCACGACGCCTCCCCGTCGGTGTCACACGGCTCCGGTGCCGCCCGCTCCACCCACCGGGCCGGGGCGCCCTCCGTCGGCAGGTCGGGCTCGAACCAGTCGGTCATGACCCGGCAGCCTTCCGGGCCTGCCCTGGGGTGGCCTGCGGCTGTATGGCCTGGATGCGGCGCCGGGTGTGTTCCCCCGGCCGGGAGTGGAACGCGGCCAGCTGCTCCCCGGACACGCGGGCGGCGTACCGCCCGTTGATGAGGACGAGCGCGGGCCGGCCGTCGGCGGCGCGGTGCCGGCCGGTCACGACTGGCCGCCGGGGAGGGGCTGGCCGGGGCAGCCGGCGAGGACGCGGGCGATGGCATCGTGCTCGGCCTGTGTCACCCACAGCTGGTGCTTGGTCTTCACCGCGACCTGGGCGGCGACGTAGGTGCACCGGTAGGTCTTGTTCGGCGGCAACCAGGTGGCCGCGTCGCCGTCGGACTTCTTCCGGTTCAAGCCGTCGTCGACGGCGGCGAGGTTGAGCGGGTCGTTGGCCAGCTGTTCCCGCTCGTCGCGGGTGAGCTGTTGCGCGCCCTTCTGCCAGGCGTCGGAGAGGGCCACCAGGTGGTCGATGTCGACGTCGGAGCCACGGCCGGGCTGCTCGGTGATCTGGCGGCCGGTGTAGGGGTCCTGGATGGTGGCGCCGACCACGCACTGGTGCCGGTCGCGGATCAGGGTGTCGGGGATGGCGTCCCGTTGCAGGGTTTCCGCGCGGCTGTCGCAGCCGTCCCCGTCGAGGTCGGACCAGTGGGGGAACTCGTCGCGGCTGTACCCGGTTTTGGGGGCGCGGCCTTTCACGGGGAGGTCGGCGAGCGCGGCCCGCGCCGTCCCCGTGTCGGCGGTGTGGACGGCAGCCGGGGCGGGCGCGGCGAGGTCGCAGCCGGCGAGCCCGAGCAGGGCCAGGAGGGGCAGCGCGGCCCCGCCGATGGCGCGGGTTAGGGGGTTGATCACGATCCGGTCCTCTCGGTGTGGAGGTAGCAGGTGGCTCGGCGGCCGGCGGTGAACGCCTGCGCGGTGTCGGGCCGGGCGCGGAGCGCGTCCCGGAGTGCGGTCGCGGGGCCGTGCGCGGGCCAGGTGAAGGTGACGTCGACGCGGACCGTCCCGGCGAGCGGGTGCGGCGGCTGGAACTCCCGTGCCGGGGCCGCGGAGATCTGCTGCAGCCGGTCCGTGATGCCGAGCGCGGCGAGCGTCGTGGTGACGGCCGTGAGAGCGGCCCCGACGTCCGGGACAGGGACGGTCGCGGTGTCGGGGACGACGGCGAGGCCGGGCATCACGCCACGACCCGCGCGGATGTGACCTGGGGGCCGCATCCCGTCGACCCGGTCACCGACGAGGCCGCGGAGTTCCGCCCGCGCCATATCGAGGTCTTCGGTGCCGGTAGTGGGGCAGCCGTCGCACGCCCACAGCTCGTCGGGGTCGCGGGTGAGGGAGGGGCAGCCGGGCTCGCAGATCTCCCCGGCGGGGGCGCCGCAGCCGTCGGGCATGTCGCAGGGAGCGGAGGGAGGGAACGCTTCGGTAGCCATACGGGGAACCATATCGGCTCCCCCGGTAAAGTCAACGGGGGGTTTCACGACGCCGCCACCACCCGACCGCCAGCATCACCAGACCCGCGACGGCCAGGTAGACCAGCGCGAACACCACCACCGTCGCCACGACCGCGCCCACCAGGCCGCCCGCCAACTCTGCCAGCCAGAGGGCGTCAGTCACGGGTCACCGCCACGTGCAGCCACAACCCGGCCGGCTCCGGCGGGCGCGCGATCCGGGCGCTCTTGCCCATCCACTCGCTCGTGTCATCCGGGACCAGGTGGAGCCCGGGGAGATCACGCCTCCCCCGCGCCAAAGCGTCGGCCGCGACCTTCACCAGCGGGAACAGGTTGTCCTCATCAGCCCGGCGGCGGTCCCCCGGCGACCAGACGAGCTCCACCCGCACATACCGGGCGCCGGTGATGTGGTGCAGCCCTTGCGCCTTCGCCAGGAGGATCACGGCGTGGATGACTTCGGCGGTGGCGCTGGAGCGTTGCGCCCAGTGCCCGGGGCGGGCGTTCGCGTGGAGCGTGTCCCACACCCGACGGCGTCGTCGGCCGGTGCGGGAGGTCTCCCAGGCAAGGTCCCAGCGGGGCAGCCCCAACCGATACCGGGAAACGGCCCCAGATGCTCCCTGAGCGATCCCCGATGGTGCCCCTAGCCCTTCCGGCACGGGCGGCCCCGTTCGGCCGGGAGCGGCGGCGTCAGGCCTGCGGCGGGGCATCACGTGGTCTTCCAGCCGGCGGGGCAGCCCCGGTCCGTCGGGGGTGTTGGGGGGTCCGGTCGCCACCCGGCCGCCCACCGGCGGCACGGGCACACGTCGTGCGGCCACCCGCAGCGCTCGTGGATCAACGAATCCAGCCGGGCGATAGCAGCATCACGCGGGCTCACGACGCCTCCCGCCGAGCCTTCGTCGCGGCCCACTCGGCCTTGTACGACCTCAGCGGTTCCCCCAGCCGGTACGGCTCCGGTTCCGGGGACCACGGCTCCACCCGGTACAGCAGCCCCGGGCCGGACAGGTCCTCCGCCACGGCCTGCGCGGTTGAGCGGTCCGGCCACACAGACACAGTCTGGACGACGGTGACGGCCCAACCGGTGTTCGGCCCGCTCACGCTGCCCTCCCCCCGAGGATCACCCGTGCCGCTTCCACGCCCTGCTCCCGTTCCCGTCCGGTCACCGAAACCGGCATCACCCGCCCGCCCCGGCGCGGGTTCGACTGGCACACGCACGACTCGTGCGGGCGCCCGCACCAGGGGTGGATCAGCGACTCGACCAGCTCAGCCGCCGACCGTGGATCACGCGCAGTCTCGGCGGCTTCTCTCAGTGCTCGGTCCCGGGCGGGGACAGACTCGATGCGGGCGGTCATGCCGCCACCTCCAAAGCAGTCTGGCCGGCGAGCGCGGCAACAGCCCGCTCCCCTAGCCACCGGGCGATCCCGACCGGGACGGCGTTCCCGATCTGGCGTTTGACGTCGTCTGCCTTGCCCTCGAACCGGTACGTTTCCGGGAAGCCTTGACCGCGGGCGCACTCCCGGTTCGAGACCATCCGGTGGTGCGCGACGCCGTCGACGAGGGTCGCGAGGCCGTGGTGGTTACCCCCGGCAGTGACGGTGGCGAGCACGTTCTGGTCGGCGCGACGAGCGTGGCCGTGCTTGCGGTACACGACGAGGTGCGGCACGCCGACCTCGGTGATCTCGTCGATCTGGTCCGCGACGTATAGCCGCCGTGTGACCGGCTTGCCGGGGTGCGGATCGAGGATGGCCGAGGCCGGCACCGGCGCGAGCGTGGGCGGGGCGAGGTCGATATCGACGCCGGGCAGGGCCGCGACGATGAACAACCGCACCCGCCGCTGCGCGTGGCCGTAGTCGGCGGCGTCGAGCACGAGCTCGTTCGTCCGGTAGCCGAGCCGGTGCAGCCCGTCGAGCCACCACCCGAACAGCGACCACGCGCGGAACTCGACGACGTTCTCGATGATCATGACCGGGTACTGGTGCACCTCGGCGGCGGCGATCACGGCGAACGCGGTTGCCCTATCCACGGCGCCGGCCTCCGCTTGGGCGATCGCGGCGCGCTCGAGGTCGGCCGGGGGACGAGCGCGGCCGCCGGACCGGGCGTGCCAGACACACGACGGGGACGCCCACAGCAGGTCGGTACGCGGGAACGTGAGCCAGTCGACCTCGGACAGGTTCGCGATCCGGTGCTCGGTGTCGGGGTGGTTGAGCCGGTGCGTGGCGACGGCAAGCGGCCAGTGGTTGGCGGCAATCTCGACGTCGATCCCGGACTGCGTGAGACCTTCGGTGTCGCCGCCGCCGCCGGAGAACAGAGAGGTCGCGCTGGTCACGCCGTCACCCCGGCCAGGCGGCAGCGTTCGCACACCGTGCGGCCCGGGACGGCCAGGAGTAGCGGCTGGCCGCAGTCCGAGCAGGGCGGGCTGGCCGAGGGGGCGACGGGCTGGCCGGGGAGGCAGCGCAGGCACGGCCGGCCGTCCCCGCCGCACGGGCCCTGCCCCCAGAAGGCGCACGGGAACGCCTCCGCCATCGCCTCCGCCAGTCGTACCGGTTCGTTCGTGGGGTTCATGCGGGGTCCTCGGTGTTGAGTCGGCCGGGGTAGTTGACGTGGCCGGCGGGTCCTTCGCGGACCCACCGTTCGACGTCGCCGTCGGGCGGGTAGCGCAGCCGCATCAGCTCCGCCTCGTCCGGGCCGCGGCGCGGGCTGGGCTGGTGCGGCCGCGGGAGCGCGGCGTGGTCGGGGCGGGGCAGCGCGTCGGGGCCCAGGGCGGACGCGGCCACGCGGTCCGCGGCCCGGCCGAGGAACTGGACGGCGAGGGTCTGCGCCCACCACCACGGCTCGCACGGCCACGGCGTCTCGCAGCACACGCAGCCGCCCCAGAGTCCGAGCCGGTCGGGTTCGTCCCCGGCGCCCTGGTGCGCGGCCTCGACGGATTCGAGGACGGCGGCCACGTCGGCTTCCTCCTCGGCCGGCCCGATGTGCGGATAGCTGGGGTCGGTGATCAGGAGGGCGTCGATGCAGGCGCGGAGGCTCGGGCGGTCCATCAGCCGACCTGCCCGTATCCGCCGTTCCAGCGGAGCCGGATCTCGCCGGGTGGCCCGTGCCGGTTCTTGTCGACGATGAACGTCAGCTCGTACGGGTTCGGCTTGCCGCCGAGTTCGTGCCCTTCGGCGGCGATCGGGGCGCGCCACAGCAGGATGACCACGTCGGAGTCCTGCTCGATCCGACCCGACCCGCGGAGGTCTGCCTTCGTGGGTCGCTGATCGGCGCGCGCCGACGGGTTCCGGTTGAGCTGGGCCGGGACGACGACCGGGATACCCAGTTCCATCGCGAGCCGCTTCAGGTCGGTGGAGATCCGGGAGATCTCCTCCTCCGCGGACCGGCCGCGTTCGTCGCCGGTCATCAGCTGCAGGTAGTCGACGACGAGTAGGTCCAGGCCGGCGCGGTGCTGCACGCCGCGGGCGATCCGCTTCACCTGCCCCATCGACACCTGGTCGGCGTTCACCCGGAGCCGGTAGCTCTTCGTGCGTTTCCGGAAGTCCTGGAAGCGGTTCCGGTCGTCGGCGCCGATCCGGTGCGAGTTGATGTCGCGGAGGTCGATCTCCGCGCCGCGCGCCACCAGCCGGCCGGTGACGTCGACGGTGGGCATCTCCCGGGAGAACACGAGCACCGAGTGGCCGCTGTCGGCGGCGTGCGCGGCCATGTTGAGGGCGGTCGCGGATTTCCCGTCCCCGGGCGCCCCGCCGATGGTGTACATGCGGCCCGGGAACAGGCCGCCGAGGAGGTCGTCCAGCTCCTCCCAGGGCGTCAGGATGCCCTTCGGGGCGGCGCCGGGCGCGTGCGCGTCCTCGAACTCGTCGAGGAGCTGCCCCCACGTGCGGGTGCCGCTCTCCTCGTCGGACGGCCCGAGGTCGTCGAACCGGGCCCGGACGGCGGCGAGGACAGCGGAGGCGTCACCCTCCATGTCGCGGATGTCGCCGCCGGCCCGTTTCAGGGCGCGCACGATCTCGCGGCGGCGGGCGAAGTCGGCGACCTGGTCGGCGTGCTGGTGGGCGCGGATCGCCTCGCCGGAGGAGAACTCACGGACCATCTCGTGCCCGACCACGACCCGCGCCCCGGGCAGCAGGTCGTCGAACGTGGCGAGGCGCCGGCCGAGGGTGACGGGGGTGACCGGCTGCTGGTCGTCGAGGAGCTGCCGGGCGGCCTTCCACACCTGGCCGCGGTCCTCCCGGTAGAAGTCCGCCGGGTCCAGCGAGTGCACCACGGCGGCGATCGCGGCGGGGGACGCGGCCAGGGCGCCCATGAGGGCGCGTTCGGCCTGGTCGGACTGCATGTTCGTCTCGTCGACCATCATCCGGCCTGCCTCTTCGTCAGGGCCGCGCGGATCGCGGCCTCGTTGTCGTCGATGAACTCCACGGCCCGGTCGCGGAACCACTGCTGCGGCGGGGTCAGGTCTGAGGGCGGCTGGGAGCGGGGGACGAACGACCGGCCGAGGAGGTCACCGGCCCGCTGGTGGGCGACGGCGGCGCGGATTTCCTCGAACGACGTCGGGACGTCCGCGGCTACAGGCCGCTCGTTGTCGTAGGCGCCGGCGTTGAGCCATGTGGCCGGCTGCTTGATGAACCGGCGCTCCGTGCCCGCATCGCGGCAGCGGGCGGCGAAGGCGCGGGCCGCGGCGATCATGTGTTGCGGGTCCACGTTGCGGCCGATCGCGCTCCGCCAGGCTCGTTCGGCGGCCCGCCGGTCCTCCCGGCGGGGATAGGCGGCGTAGAAGTCCCCGAACCCCTCCAGCGGGTCCGGCTTCGACCGGGCCGGCGGAGGGGCCGGGGCCAGACCGAGCGGCAGCTCGTCGCTCACACCTCCCCCCGCGTCAGCGGGGGGTTTGGGGGGTAGTACTTCTCTAACCTCTATACTCTGGGTTTTCCGGGCTTTAGGTTTTGCTTCCTCGTTGCTAAGCAATTTGGTTTCGCCGGGCTTTGCCGGAGCGGCAGTTTTGCGGGGGCGGCCACCGCGCTTACCTGCGGCGGAGCGGGCAGCGCTGGTCTGTTCGACCTCCGCCCGCGAGGTCTGATGCTCTAGGAAGTCGTGCATCTGCACGCCGCCCTCGGTTTCCTCCACGAGGCCCGCGCCGATCAGCTCCCGCGCGACCTTCTGGGGGGCTCGTTTCCGCCATGTCGCAGTCGGCACGTGGCCGTCGGTGAGATTGCGCTTGCACCAGCACCAGGTCTCGATCAGGGTCCGGAACGCCTTGTCCGAGAGCCCGTCGACCTTGGGGTGCTCCGGCATCCCGTCGTGGAGCTTGATGTACGTCCGGCGGTCGCTCATGATGTCCGCCGGGGTCCGTACTCGTCGCGGGGAGCGAGATGTGCGACCATGGTCCCTGCGTCCTTCCTGCTTGCTCAGGTAGTGGCGTAAGCCCTTCCCGCTGTTGAGAGCGGGAGGGCCCAGGCCCCGGCCGGAGTTGCTGGCTCCGAGACCGGGGCCGCCCCCTTTCTCGGGGAGCGGTCAGGGAACCTTAGCGCCCCTCCATGGCTCCCTAAACGCGGCCCGCGGAGATCCCTATAACGGTGCTTCGTCGTCGTTCGTGGCCCCGCCGGAGGCCGGCGGGGCGGAACCCCACGGGTCCCCCGCCGGGGCCTGCCCGCCCCCCACCGGCGGGGAGAAGCCGCTGTCCCCGGAGCTGCGGGACACCTTGCTCACCTTCGCCGTCGCGTACCGGAGGTCCGGACCGACGTGCTCCACGTCGATCTCCAACGACAGCCGCTTCTCCCCGTCGGAGGTCTCGAACGACCGCGTCCGGAACCGGCCGTGGACCAGCAGCCGCATCCCCTTCGTGATGGTCTCCGCGGCGGACTCGCCGAGCTGCCGCCAGGCGGCGCACCGGTAGAACGTCGTCTCCCCGTCCTTCCAGCCGTCGCCGTCCTTCACGCGCGGTGTGCACGCCAACGTCCAGTTCGCGACCGCGGCCCCGGATGGGGTGAAGCGCAGTTCCGCGTCGGCGGTCGTGTTACCGCACACGGTGATCGTCGGTTCGTTCGCCATGTCAGCTGGCCTTCCTCTCGTGGTGGTAAGAGCCGGGAACGCCCCGGCTGATGTGCAGGCCCCGCAGGTGCCCGTTGTGGTAGCCCTTGCCCGGCCTCGCACCAGTACGCCCGCAACCGCTCCGCCGGGTGGTTCTTCCGGGCCACGGCCCGCGCCTTCTTCCGGGACGTGTGCGTCGCTTTCCCGCACTCCCCGCACGTCCAGACCAGTTCGTCGAGGACGGCGTCCCGGCGGGGCATCACAGGGCCTCCGCTGTCCTCGACGTCTGGATGAGGCCCCCGTCCGAGGTGAGGAGGACGTAGCCGTAGCGGGCCATGAACACCGGCGCGATCGCCGGATCGCCGCTGCCGCGCACCGACCAGCCCTTGATCCACGACGACGCCGGGTGCTCCGTGATCCACCGGTGATGCGGGGAGCAGACGTGGAGCCCGTTCTCCGGGGACCACAACCCGCCCTGAGAGCGGTTCTTCCGGTGGTGCCACTCCCGGCCGACCGCGGAGCTACACACTTCGCACAGCCCACCGGAGCGGTCCCGGACAATGCGGCGCGCCTTCTGCTCGTTCACGTGGTCAACTCCTGGCCCCCGTGGGCGTGCATCGGTTCGTCACAGCCCTCAACCGCGCAGGGCCGGATGACGCGGGGGCTTCGGAGCGGGGACCCGGTGCGCCGGAGCTGCTGGTAGTGGGTCCCGCAGTATCCCCGGGAACGGGCGGGGTGCTCGCAGGCTTCGACGTTGCAGCTCATCGTCCAACCCCGCTGTCCGCCATGTAGGCCGCGCGGACCGACGTGTTCACGGAGCGGATCGCGTCGAGCTGCGCCAGGAGCGCGCGTTGCCGGCGGTCCGCGTACCGGAACGCCAGTTCCTTCACGTCCCGGTCGTCCCGCTCCGGCTGGGTGTTCAGCTCCGCGGCGTACTTCTTCGCGTGCGCCGGCCCGTCGTGGTCGAGGTAGGCGGCGGCGAACGCCCGGTCGAATTTCGCGTCCGCTTCCCGGTAGGCCCACTCGGCGTCGGACACGATCCGGATCCCCTTATGGATCATGCGGGCGCATTTCCGGATACCGGCCTCCGTCTCGACCGGGTTCAGCGGGGCCTCCGCCTGGAGGTCGTCGAGGGGCGCGGACTCGTCCTCGGGGGCCACGTATAGGCTGCGTCCGTCGCCGCTCATGCCGCCGCCCCCTGCCGCGTCTGCTGCTCCCGTTGGGCGCGAAACCAGGCGGTGTTCGCGTCGGTGCACGCCCGGCACGGGACCTCATCGAGCCGTTGGTGCCGCTGATAGGCGGTGCGGGTGCCGCACGGCACCAGCGGGCGCCGCTCCGCCGTGCCGGTCACGCGGAGCCGTTCCTTCGCGGCGTGCGCGGCCCGGCACTCCGGGCACGGCCGGGTCCGCTGCCGCAGGTGGGCGTGGTAACCGCGTTCCGTGCCGCACAGCGCCCGGGTGGTGGCGCGGACGCCGCGCCGGCAGTCACACGGCCGCCCCTGCCACACGGCGCAGCCGAGGGTGTGCCCGCCGCTCACGCCACACCCCGCACCGGCTGCATCGCCTTCGCCCGCCCGTAGATCAGTTCCCGCAGCACCGTCGGATGCCCGTCCCCGTCCGTGACCGGGGCGTTCATCAGGCCAGCCGCCTCGACCCGGTCTCGTAGCTCTCGCAGCCCGTCGAACGTGGCGTCCGGGTCGAGGGCGTCCGCCCGGTAGGCGAGCGGGCCGGGGACGTCCTCCCCGTCGGCGAGCCAGTCCGCGATCGTCACCGCCAGCTCCGCGCCGGGCTGCGCAATGACCTGCCCGTGCAGCATCGGGATACGGGTCTTCGACACCGACAGCGTGTTGTCGAGGTCAAGGTCCCCGATGACGTCGAACTCGTACTCCATCCCGTCCCGCTGCTCGGGCTTCAACCCGACCTTGCGGGGGACCTGCTTGCCCTTGTCGTTCGCCTCGATGACGTACTCGGTCTTGACCCGCAGCGTCACGATCACGTGGCCGGGGTAGGAGACGAGCGAGTCGATCATGCGGCGCTCGTCGGGGCGGGCCTCCTTCCAGCCGGAGAAGTTGTTGCCGCCCTTCGCGCGCCGGTCGACCTGCTCCAGCATCCCGTCCGTCCCGGACCAGTAGTGCGTCCAGGAGTCCAGCAGCACCACCGGGAAGGAATGCCCGGCCGCGACCCCGAGCGCCTCGGTGAGGGAGGCGGGGGAGAACGACTGCGGCGCGAACACGTCGAAGTCCCAGCCCTGGATGCCCTTGTACATCTGCGACTTGCCGCGCTCGGTGTCGATGACGGCGAGCCGGCCGCCTGCCTCCTCGGCGAGGCGGCAGCCGAGCGTGAGCCCGGTGTAGGTCTTACCGGCCCCGGACGGGCCGGTCAGCGCGATCCGGGCCTTGGCGGCAGCACGAGTGGCGGGCAGGAACTCGATGGTC
>JAKDNL010000774.1 GCA_030451825.1 Pseudonocardia sp.
ACCGCACCTCGTTCATGCTCTCCGGCGCCCAGCTCGGGATCACCGTGACCGGCCTGCTGGTCGGTTACGTCGCCGAGCCTCTGATCGGTGACGGCATCGGCACCCTGCTCGGCGGGGTGGGCGTGCCCGCCGCCGTCGGGATCGCGGTCGGCACGGTGCTGGCGCTGCTGCTGTCCACCGTCGTGCAGATGGTATTCGGCGAGCTGTTCCCGAAGAACCTCGCGATCGCCCGCCCGGAGCCGGTGGCCCGCCGGCTCGCGCTGTCCACCGGGATCTATCTGAAGCTGCTCGGCTGGTTGATCACGATCTTCGACGCCGCGTCGAACCTGCTGCTCAAGGCGCTGCGGATCGAGCCGGTGCACGACGTCGAGCACGCGGCGACCCCGCGCGACCTGGAGGCGATCATCGACGACTCCCGGGACTCCGGCGACCTGCGGCCCGAGCTGTCGGCGCTGCTCGACCGGGCCCTGGACTTCACCGAGCGCACCGCGCGGGCGGCGATGATCCCGAGGCCGCACGTGTCCTGGGTGCGCGCCGACGACACCGTCGACGACCTGGTCACGAGGATGGCCTCGCAGCATTCCCGCTACCCCGTTCTCGGCGCGGTCACCGGCGCCGGAGACGACGGCGACTCCGGTCACGACCTGGTCGGCGTCGTCTGCCTGCGCGACGTGCTCGCGCTGGCCGACCGCGACCTGGCCGACCGCGACCTGGGCGGCCGCGACCTGGGCGGCCGCGACACCGGTTCGCTGCTCGTCTCGGAGCTGATGCGCGAGGCCGTGCTGGTGCCGTCCTCGCTGCCGCTGCCCGCGGTGCTCGACCGGCTGACCGAGGCCGGCGAGGAGCTCGCCTGCGTGCTCGACGAGTACGGCGGTCTGGCCGGTGTCATCACCGTCGAGGACGTCGCCGAGGAGCTGGTCGGCGAGATCACCGACGAGCACGACGCCGAGGGCTCGGACCAGGCACGCCGTTCCGACGGCGGCTGGGTCGTCCCCGGCACCCGGCACGTCGACGACGTCGGCCGGCTGATCGGCACCGACCTGCCCGAGGGCGACTACCAGACCGTCGGCGGGCTGGTGATCGCGCGCCTGCAGCGGATGGCCGAGGTCGGCGACTCGGTCGAGGTGACCGTCCCCGCGGACGCCGCCGAGGAGGACGAGCCGGACCGCAGGTTGCAGATCACGGTGGCCGAGATCGACCGGCGGGTGCCGGGGACGGTCCGGCTCGACTGGGCCGAGCCCGTCGCCACCGGCCACGACGACGGTCGGGAGGCCCACGCGTGAGCGTCACCGAGATCGTCGTCTCGATCGCTCTGGTCGCGTTCAGCGCGTTCTTCGTGGCCGTGGAGTTCGCCCTGGTCGCCGCGCGTCGGTACCGCCTGGAGGAGGCCGCGCAGACCAGCGCTGCCGCCCGGGCGGCGCTGCGCAGCGCCAAGGACATCTCGCTGCTGCTGGCCGGCTCCCAGCTGGGCATCACGCTGTGCACACTCGGGCTCGGCGCGGTGGCCAAACCCGCCGTCGACGCCGCGCTGGCGCCGGTCTTCGAGGGCTGGGGCATGGGCTCGGCCGTCGCCGGAGCGCTCTCGTTCGTGCTCTCGCTGATCGTGGTGACGTTCGTGCACCTGGTCGTCGGCGAGATGGCCCCGAAGTCCTGGGCGATCTCGCACCCGGAGCGCTCGGCCACGCTGCTGGCGCTGCCGATGCGCGGGTTCATGGTGGTCACGCGCCCGATCCTGGTCTCGCTGAACGGCATCGCGAACCGCTGCCTGCGCGCGGTCGGCGTCGAACCGGTCGACGAGATGGCCTCCGGGCGCACCCCGGACGACCTGCGCGAGCTCGTCGACCACTCGGCACGCACCGGGGACCTGGACCCCGACCGCCGTGACCAGCTGGTCACCGCACTCGAGCTGGAACGCACGCCGCTGCGCGCGCTGGTGCACGAACCGGACGGGGTGGGCGCGGACGACACCGTCGCCCGGATCCGCGAGGTCGCCCGCACCACCGGACACCTGCGCCTGATCGTGCGCGAGGCCGGTCGACCGGTCGGGTACGTGCACGTCCGGGACACGCTGACCCGCACGGCGCCGACCACCGCACGGGAGCTGATGCGCCCGGTGCTCACGCTGGCCGCGGACACCCCGGCCTACGCGGCGGTGACCACGATGCGCGAGCGGCGCAGCCACCTGGCACTGGTCGAGGCCGACGGGCGACAGCTCGGCCTGGTCACCCTCGCCGACCTGGTCGACCGGTTGCTGCCCGCGGGGATCTGATGACCCGGGTCCCCCGGCCGGTCACCGCCGGGCGAGGGAGCGCGGCCGGTCGGCGACGGGAGCAGCCCGAATGGGGGTCGGATCGGCGCTTCGACGTGCCGAACTGAGTCGGGCGGCCCTACCCTGACCCGCCTCACGCGAGCACGTCCCGGAGGTCACCATGAGCACCCTGTCCCTGCACCCGGCCGAGCTGGACGAGTCGGCCCTGTCCCGCATCCGGTCCCTGGAGGAGCGCCTCGGCGGACCGCTGGTGGCCTACGAGCCCGAGTCCCCGTTCGCCACGCTCACCGCCGAGCAGCTGGAGGACCTGCGCGCCACCGAGCGCGAGCTGGGTGTGCGCCTGCTGGCCTACGGGTCCTGACGC
>JAKDNL010000775.1 GCA_030451825.1 Pseudonocardia sp.
CATCGGCGCTGAGCACGTAGCCTGCGGAGCTGCGCATCGGCGCTGAGCACGTAGCCTGCGGAGCTGCGCATCGGCGCTGAGCACGTAGCTTCCGGAGCCGCGCATCAATACTGGAGTAGAAGATGGCGAAGCCGTTGCACGAGGTCGTCGAGGCCGGTTGGGCGCAGGTGCTGGAGCCGGCCGGCCCGGTCGTGACGCAGATGGGCGAGTTCCTGCGCGAGGAGATCGCCGCCGGGCGTCGCTACCTGCCCTCCGGCGCGAACGTCCTGCGGGCGTTCCAGCAGCCGTTCGAGCAGGTCCGGGTGCTGATCGTCGGCCAGGATCCGTACCCGACGCCGGGGCATGCGGTCGGGCTGTCGTTCTCGGTGGCGCCGGAGACGAGGCCGATCCCGCGCTCGCTGTCGAACATCTTCCGGGAGTACTCCGAGGATCTCGGGCACCCGGCGCCGTCGACCGGCGACCTGACCCCGTGGACCGAGCAGGGGGTACTGCTGCTCAACAGGTGCCTGACCGTGGAGCCCGGTTCTCCCGGCTCGCACCGGGACAAGGGCTGGGAGGCGGTGACCGAGCAGGCGATCCGCGCCCTGGTCGAGCGGGACGCCGAGCCGCTGGTGGCGATCCTGTGGGGTCGCGACGCCCGCAACCTGGCGCCGCTCCTGGCCGACGTGCCGATCGTCGAGTCGGCGCACCCGAGCCCGATGTCGGCCGACCGCGGCTTCTTCGGCTCCCGCCCGTTCAGCCGTGCCAACGACCTGCTGGAGGAGATCGGCGGCGACCCCGTCGACTGGAAGCTGCCCTGACCGTCCCACCCACGCATCCGCGTCGTGGAGTCATGACGTGAGGGTGACGCGTCGGTAGGCTGGCCGGGTGGGTGACCCGGGAGAGCTGCGCATATCCGATGCCGACCGGGAGGTCGCCGCGCAGCGGCTGCACACCGCTCTCGGCGAAGGACGTATCACGCTCCTCGAGCTCGAGGAGCGGCTCGACGCCGTCTACGCGGCGACGACGTTCGCGCAGCTCGAACCGCCACTGGCCGACCTGCCCGGGCCCGGTCCGGCTCCGGCGGGCGCACCGGCCACGACACGGGGGCCGGCGCCGGCCGAGCGGCTGCACCTGCGCACCGAGATGGGCACCGTCCGGCGCGAGGGCGACTGGCCGGTGCCTGCGGCGTTGGTGCTCACCACGCACATGGGCTCGATCCACCTGGACCTGTCGACGGCCCGGACGGTGCCGGCGCGGGTGGAGGTGGAGGTCTCGCTGGGGATGGGCTCGGCGACGGTCGTGCTGCCGCACGGCGCCACCGCCGACGTCGACGGCGTGCGCGGCTCGTGGGGCACCGTGAAGTCCAAGGTGCCGGCCTCCGGCGCCGGAGCGGCGCCGCACATCGTGTTCACCGGCAAGGTCGGCATGGGATCGCTCACCGTCCGCGGCCCGCGCCCGGTGTGGATGTCGCTGTTCTCCTGACGCGCGAGCGGGTGCGGGCACGAAAAAGGGCGGCCCCGGCGGGACCGCCCCTCGTCGAACGCCCGGCGCTGCCGGGCGACCCGCTCAGGCGCGGGCGACCTTGCCGGCCTTGAGGCAGGAGGTGCAGGCGTTCATACGCTTGCGGTTCCCACCGCTCAGGCGGGCACGCACGGTCTGGATGTTCGGGTTCCAGCGACGGTTGGTGCGGCGGTGCGAGTGCGAGACGGACATGCCGAAGCCCGGACCCTTGCCACAGACGTCGCAGACGGCAGCCACGTCGGACACTCCTCTGGTTGACGATCTGGTCAGGATGATGCTCGAGACCAAGCCCGGCGATACCGGGGCTCGGTCTGCCAGTCTAGGAGATCGCGGTACCGGGCCCGCATGCGGGTCGGCCCGGCGCTGCGGCCGGGTCACGGCGGTCGTGTCCTAGGCTCGGCGCTCGTGGCCCCGTCGTTCGACTCCGAGCTTCTGCGTCGCTGGATCCACGCGGCCACCCGCAGCCTGGCACGACATCGCGCGGAGATCGACCGGATCAACGTGTTCCCGGTCCCGGACGGCGACACCGGGTCGAACATGCTGCTCACGGTGCAGGCCGCGCTGCGCGCACTGGGCCCGGCCCGCACCGTCGCCGGCGACGATCGCGGCCCGGACACCCTTCCCGCCGACGCCGACGCCCGGCTGGCCATCGACGTCGACGCCGGGCTGGCCGCGGGCGCTGCGACCGGGCCGGCGGGGAGCGCTGACGTCGGGCTGGCAGGGGGCACTGACGCCGCGCTGGCAGGGGGCACCGACGCCGGGGCGACCGCCGCGGCCCTGGCCCGCGGCGCGCTGCGCGGAGCGCGCGGCAACTCCGGTCTGATCCTCACCCAGCTGCTGCGCGGGGTCAGCGACGAGCTGGCGGCCCGTGCGAGCTCGGACCGCCGGGCCGCGTCCGCCGCGGGAGGCGCGTTGTTCGCCTCGGCGTTGCGGCGCTCGGCGACGCTGGCCCGGGCGGCCGTGCACCGGCCGCGCCAGGGCACGATCCTGACCGTCCTGGAGGCAGCGGCGTCCGCGGCCACCGCGCTGCCCGAGGGGACCACGCTGGCGGAGACGGCGACCGTCGCGTCCCGGGCGGCCGGGGACGCCCGGGAGGCGACGACCGGTCAGCTGCCGGAGCTGGCGCG
>JAKDNL010000776.1 GCA_030451825.1 Pseudonocardia sp.
GCACCGCCCGGTTCCGGTCGCGGGATTCTGTACCCGCGCCGCTCACCGGGAGCGGTGACCCTGCGTCCGAGGCTCCTGATGAGCGACGGTCCCGCAGGGCGTCCGGCACATTACGAACCGATCACGGAAGAATTAAATGACGTAGATCTCAAAGAACCGACAAAGATTCGTGACTGCACTCACCGGAAGCAATTCACAATCTTTTCGAAAAGGAAACGGTGCGGAACGCGAAGGGCCCGGCCGTGGAAGTACCACCGGCCGGGCCCTTCGCGGACGCCCTTCGAGGACGCGGACTTCGACGTCAGGACGTCGCGTCGCCCCGGATGAACGCCTCGACGGAGTCCCGCGCGATGTTGTCGCGGTACTGCTCGGGCGGCGACTTCATGAAGTAGCTCGACGCGGACAGGATCGGGCCGCCGATCCCGCGGTCCTTCGCGATCTTGGCCGCGCGCACCGCGTCGATGATGATGCCGGCCGAGTTCGGGGAGTCCCAGACCTCGAGCTTGTACTCCAGGCTCAGCGGGACGTCGCCGAACGCCCGGCCCTCCAGCCGGACGTAGGCCCACTTGCGGTCGTCGAGCCACGCGACGTAGTCGGACGGCCCGATGTGCACGTTGTCCTTGCCCAGGTCGCGGTCGACCTGGGAGGTCACCGACTGGGTCTTGGACGTCTTCTTCGACTCGAGCCGGTCGAGCTCCTTCATGTTCAGGAAGTCCATGTTCCCGCCCACGTTGAGCTGCATCGTGCGATCGAGCTGCACGCCGCGGTCCTCGAACAGCCGGGCCAGCACGCGGTGCGTGATGGTGGCCCCGACCTGGCTCTTGATGTCGTCACCGACGATCGGGACCCCGGCCGCGCGGAACTTCTCCGCCCACACCGGGTCGGAGGCGATGAACACCGGCAGCGCGTTCACGAACGCGACCCCCGCGTCGATCGCGGCCTGGGCGTAGAAGCGGTCGGCGTCCTCGCTGCCCACGGGCAGGTAGGACACCAGCACGTCGGCCTTGGCGTCGCGCAGCGCCGCCACCACGTCCACCGGCTCGTCGTCCGACTCGGTGATCGTCTCCCGGTAGAACCGGCCGAGCCCGTCGAACGTGTGGCCCCGCTGCACGGTCACCCCGAGCGGCGGCACGTCGGCGATCTTGATGGTGTTGTTCTCGCTGGCGGCGATCGCGTCGGACAGATCCTGTCCGACCTTCTTGGCGTCGACATCGAACGCGGCCACGAACGTCACGTCCCGGACGTGGTACCCGCCGAAGTCGACGTGCATCAGCCCGGGGACCTGTGTGGCCGGGTCCGCGTCCGCGTAGTAGTGGACGCCCTGGACGAGTGACGCCGCGCAGTTGCCGACGCCGACGACGGCGACACGAACCTGGCTCATGTCAGGCTCCTCCTCATTGCTGGTCGTTCTCCGGTCTCCGGAGGATGGGGTCCTCCGGGGTGTCTCCGGCGTCGTCGCCGGAGGAGTTCGGTGCTGCTGCCGCACCCTGCCCGCCCTGCTCGGCCCGCTCGGTGGCGATGAGCTCGTTGAGCCATCGCACCTCCCGTTCGGTGCCCTCGAGGCCGAGCCGGTGCAGCTCGCGGGTGTAGCGGTCGATCTGCTCCCCGGTACGGCCCAGCGTGCTGCGCAGGCCCTCCCTGCGTTCCTCCACCGCTCGGCGGCGACCCTCCAGGATGCGCATCCTGGTCTCGGCCGGGGTTCGCGAGAAGAAGGCCAGGTGCACGCCGAAGCTGCCGTCGTCCCAGGCCTGCGGGCCCGCGTCGGCGACCATCTCGGCGAAACGCTCCTTGCCCTCGGCGGTGATCCGGTAGACCCGGCGCCCGCGACGTCCGCGGCGCGGCCAGGCAGTGACCTCGGATGTGTCGAGGTCGTCGTGGTCGTCGGCCTCGACGATGAGCCCGGCGCGGGTGAGCCGGCGCAGGGCCGGGTAGAGAGATCCGTAGGAGAATGCCCGCAGCCCGCCGAGACGCAGGCCGAGCTGCTTGCGCAGCTCGTAGCCGTGCAGGGGGCGTTCCTGCAGCAGGCCGAGGATGGCGAACTCGAGCATCGTCTCGCCTCCTCCGGTCCCTGGCCCCGGGCGCTGTCCGGTTACGAACGCCACTATATCGATTCGATACATCGACGGCTGAAGATCGAGAGCGCCATCACAGCCGGGGAGGAACTCCGGGCCGTGTCCGGATTCCCCCGCGCGTACGCTGGTCGGGTGCTCAGCCCGCGACAGGTGGTGGACTACGCCCTGCAGCGACGTGCGCTTCTGGCGGACGTGCATGCCGGTCGTGCGACGCTGGCCACGGTCTGTGACGCGGGTGCCTACCTGCAGCGTGCCGCCCGTTTCCACGGCGAGCCGATGGACCGGACCTGCCCGGTCTGCCGCAAGGAGAAGCTGACCCAGGTCTCCTGGGTGTTCGGGGAGGGGCTGCGCCAGATCTCCGGCTCCGCCCGCCGTCCCGAGGAACTCGAGCAGCTCGCCGCCCACCACGCCGAGTTCTCGGTGCACGTGGTCGAGGTCTGCCGGACGTGCGGATGGAATCATCTGCTCCGGTCCTTCGTCCTCGGCGCCGGCCGCACGACCCGACGCAGGACCGCAGGCGAGTGAGCCCCAGCCACAGCGCCAGCCCCAGCCCCGCC
>JAKDNL010000152.1 GCA_030451825.1 Pseudonocardia sp.
GGGGGTCGGGTCGGTGTCGCGGCTCGCGTCCGGGTAGGCGACGAACCGTTCCTTGGGCACGTCGAGCTTGCCGCGGGCCTGCCAGTAGTGGTTCTTCCGGAAGTCGGCCGAGGTGTAACGCGGCGGAACCGGGATCGGCTCGGCGAACGTCTCACCGGCGTCCTCACGGCGCTGCAGCTGCCACGTCCGTTCCCACACCTCGCGCTTGCGTAGTCCGGTGTCCTTGTAGCGGTGGGCGGCCAGGTAGGGCACCGCCTGGTCGGTGAGCAGGCGGGTCAGGGAGTCGACGACCGGGACATCGCGCTCGCCGTCCCACAGCGCTAGCACGTCGCACAGGTCGGTGTCCCGCACGGCCTGGTCCGCGACCTGCGCGACCGAGCGCGGCGTCGGCCGGCCCTGGCGGTCGAACCAGTAGCGGCGGTCCTCCAGCCGGTCGAGCAGCCAGTCGCGCAATGCCACCTGCTCGCGGTCGGCCCACGGTTTGAGCGACCAACGCCGCTTGTACTCCGGCTTCTCCAGCAACCGGATCGCCGGCTCGGCCTCGATCAGATCGAGCCGAGCCTGTATGACGTCCCGGTACCCGTTCGGCCAGTGGGTGGGCAGCTCGCTGATCCTGGTCGACCCGTGCCGGGTGAACCAGGCGGCCTCCTCCTCGCCGCTGTCGACCAGCCGGGACAGCACGATCTCGAACGCCCGCTCGCCGAGCGACAGCGGTTCAGCTGAAGCGCCGACGCATACGGCCTTCGCCTGCTCGTCGGTGATCAGGCCGTAGCGGTGATAGACGTCCCAGTCCAACTCGTCTTGGAGCGTGATCATCCGAGCGCGGATGCGGTCGTGCTCGGCGCGCGCGGTGTCGAGGTCCGCGCGAGTGGGTACGGAGCGCTCGCAGACCGCCACTGGGGTTTGGTCGGCGAGATCGGCCGCGAGCGCGTCAAGCCCCTGGGGAACACGTAGCGGGAGAGACCCGGGGAGCGGGAAGTCCTTCAGCGTCGTTCCGGTGAACTCGAAGAAGTGTTCCCACTCGAAGTGAGCAGTCGATCGTTCGCCACCACGATTCCCTTTATCGTGGCTATGCTGTTTGAGCCAGAAGCATGCAGTGGATGAGTTGAGGACCCCAAGGGTCCGGTGGTATTCATCAGCGTCGCTTTCACCTGCCAGCTTAATGAGAGGTGCTGACTGCTTGCAGACAATCGGCTGTTGCAGGTACGAGAAATTGTTGTGAGTAGAAACGAATGAGAAGTAGATTGCATGAGGTTCGCTTATCCTGGAGGGGTACCACTCAAGGTGGGATAGCCAAGATTTCCCGCGAGCTTCAATCGGTTGACCAAACAGGAGGCGACTGCGTAGATTCGTGCGGTAAGGCCAGAGAATCTTCCAGAGGTGACCGTCAGGGGGGAGTGTGGAGCTCTTATCGCTAGGATACGGCCACCAAATCGTCGGGTTGCCGTCCGTTCCGTAGTCTCTGACGTGGTCTCCGGTAATCAGGTTCCTCGTCAGGGCCGTGGCGCCAAGTCGTCTGGCCGCGGCAGGAGTTGTAAAGAACGCGTCATCATCGCCCGGATTCGTAGTCCGGCCGACATCACCGATTCGATCGCTGAGTTTGTACTCACAGGAACCGTCTATTGCAGTCGACACGTCGCTGGCGGCACCACCGGTGAGACTCCAGGGGTGATGATCCAGGAATGTGCGATCTAGCTCTGCGGTGCTAGTCCAATCATCCTCGTGTCCAGGCCTGTCCCAGTTTTCGGCGATGCTTCGCCAGACCATTGCGTTCGCCGGGTCGGGCGGTGTTCCCTGCTCGCCACGGATGCCAAGCACTGCTAATACGGTCGATCTCTGCGGTGCTTGTGGCCGACCTACAAGAATTACAGTTGGTGTTCCATGGCCAGTGATGTGGGCCCCGGAGCAGTCAATCAGGAGTGGAAGGTCTCGCATGGATAGAAACTCTTCGATTAACGGAACGCCAAACTCGCGCTTCATGAACGAGTTTGCGGTAATCTGCCCGATCCACCCGGCTGGTCCGCTTATGTTCGTCTTAGCCAGCTCAAAGAACCGTGCCATAAACGGCACCGACATGGAGTAGGTGCCCCGACATAGTGACTTCTTGCCCTTGGCGTCGTAGGTGTACCGTCGGCGGTATTCCGCGTTAAGAGCCTTGTCTTTCACCGTGATGTACGGCGGGTTCCCCACCACAACGTCGTAGCGGTACGGCGCGAGGATCTCGCGCAGCTTCTCCAGATCCTCTGACCGGTAGGTGAACCCGGAGGCAGTCGCGTCGGCCTCCTCACCGTGGGCGAGCTCGAGGCGACCGTGCAGTAGCGAATCCCCGGCCAGCACGTGGTAGGCGAAGTCGGGGGCGTTCTCCAAAGTCGTCTGATCCGACGCACCCAGAGCAGCGATCGTGAGCCGGAAGCGTGTGATCGCAACCGCGAACGGGTTGAGGTCCACCCCGTGCAGCGCGTCCAGTGCCTTCTGGACGAGAGCCCGCCGCTCCAGTCCCGGTGCAGCCTTCTCCCACCGGTCGAGCAGACGCGGGAACGCTCCGAGAAGGAAGTGCCCGGACCCGCACGTCGGGTCGATCAGTCGGAATCCATCCAGCGGCCGTTCCTTGAGCGCCTCCTCCATCGTCCGGTCGAGGATGAACTCCTCGACGAAGTCCGGCGTCTGCAGCAGCGCGAACGTGTCCTTCGCGTGCTGGGACAGCTCCTGGTAGAGATCGCCGAGGAAGCGTGTGGAATGCGACTTGTCGGTCAGATCACGCAGGCGGGCGCCGTTCTCGTCACGCTCGCGCCAGTACTCCAGCAGCGCGGTAGCCGCGTCGCCGGACGGCGCCACCCAGTGCAGCGGCGAGTGCTCGTCAACCAGGTCGCGGGTCGCGGGTAACGCGGCCAGGTGCGCGACCGCCTGCCCGATCCATTCGCGGTCGGTGTCCTCGGGGTGAGCCCGGAAGTAGGCGAGTTGCGCGTCGAGCGACTCCTGGTGCCGGTCGCCCGGTCCCGAGATCCACACCGGCGAAAGAAGCGCGTTGTCCTCGCAGAACCGGACGAATACCGTGGTCAAGACCCATGCGACCGCGGCCTGGGTCACGCGGTCGTCTCGCCATGTCTCCCACGCCGCCGCGGTCCGGCCCGCGTTGACGGCCGAGCGGTGCTCGGCACGCCACCGCTCCTCGACGCGGTCCTGGACCGGGATCCGGTCCCGCAGGTCGTCCTGCAGGATCAGCACCCAGCGCCGCAGCTCGTCGGTCAGCGTGGCGGACGCGGTCATGCGCGGGCTCCTTCGCGGTCGTGCACGGTTGCGAACCACTCGGCATCGAGGCGCACGAACTGCCCGGGAGCCGAGAGAGGTAGTGGCTTACCGTCGACGACCGGTCCGATGTTGCCGGGCATCTGCCCGACGAGTGCCCAGATCGCCTGCTCGCGGCGCAGCGCCAGGTCGGTCCAGCGGGCGAGCGTGGCCAGGTGGCCGTAGCGCGCCAGCGGAGCGAGCTCGGTGAGCAGCACCGGCCCGCCGACCGCGGTGGCCTCGGAGACGGCGGCGTCGATCGCGCCGAGGGCACGGGCGACCAGTGCGGCCAGGCCGGCCGCGTCTCGGCTGCCGGCGGTCGCCGCGTCGGCCGCGCGGACGGTCTCCCAAGGCAGGCCGACCTCGTCTGCCTGTGCCCGCATCGCCTCGACGAGTACACGCGTCACGTCGACGACGGTGGCTCCGTGGACTGAGGCCAGGTGCCGCGTCGCCGTCGAGAACCGTCGCGCCTCGACCCCGAGCGCGAGGAAGGAACGGGAGCGGACGCTGTCGGCCAGCCGGGATGCAGCATGTCCGCCGTCCACCACCGGGTTCAGCGGTACCGGCCCCAGTGGAGTCGGAGCCCGTGTCTCGAGGCCGCCGGTTTCCCCGAGACGGGTGGTGGACCGATAAGCGTCGACTGTCGGGTCGTAGCGCATCGGCAGGTCGGACGCGGCCAGGACGGCGTCCAGCCCGGCCCGGTCCGACGGCAGCGGGGACAGTGCAGGGAAGCGTGCCTTGATCCGGGCGCGCACCTCATGCGGTGCCCACTGCTGGGAATCGGCGATCTCGCCCAGCGCGTACCGGACGGCTAGGTGGATGGGGAGATCGAGGTGGTAGAGCTCGCCGCGCCCGGACACCGCCAGCCGAGACGAATGTGCCGCGGCGAGGGCGACCAGACGGTCCCCGACCAGGGCCCCGTCGGCGTCCGTGGCCAACGCCCGTTGCGCGACCGCTCCGGTGACCAGCGGCTGGTCAACGTCGCGACGTTCGAGGAGTCCCTCGGCGCGGCTGACGAGCTGGTCGGCGAGGTCGAGCAGCTCCGGCCGGGTCGCGATCAGCGCGAGCCGGCCGCCGCGACGGCGACGGGCAAGTGGCTCGACGTCGGGGTCGGCATGGCGCAGCTTCTCGACGCGGTCCAGTGCCACCCTCACCAGTCCGGCGGCGAGCCGGTCCGGTGAGGGACCGTCGTTCCCGCCGGGCCCCAGCGCGGCGAGGACCTCCCCGGCCAGTTCGGCCACGGTCGCGACACCGCCCAGCGCTTCCAGCGCGTCGGTGACGAGCCGGCCGACCGCGTCCAGCAGATCGCGGGCCTCGGTGCGCTCCGACCATGCGACCTGCAGCTGGTCGATCAACTGGTTGCCGCGGGGCGTGGTCACCCCCAGCGCGGCGGCCAGCTCGGCCTGCGTCGCGAAGGCGTACAGGTCGCCGTCCAGTCCGAGTAGGGCCGCGGCGGCGCGACGACGCGCGGTGGCCGAACGCGAGCCCGCTGCGTCGTGCAGGACCGCGGCGGCGTCGCGTGGCCCCGACCACTCCGGGCTCGCCAATTGCTCCGCCGCTCCCAGGCGGTCCCGCCATGCGCGGGCCTGCTCGGTGATCTCCTTCCGGGTGGCCTCGGCGACACCCGGCAGCCGGTTCAGCCGGACCCGGTCGATCGCGAGCAGCTCACCGACGGTCGCCACCCGCAGCGGCTCGACCGCCGACAGCGCGCGGGCGGAGAGCCCCGACTCGTTCAGCGGCGTGGTCACGCTCGCGGCCTGCGCCCGACGGTCGGGCGCGCCCCCTGACTTGGGGTCGGACGGCCTGCTGACCGGCGAGAACACAGTGGCCCAGGCATCACGCATGTCGCCCGCGGTGTCGAAACGCCGTCCGCTGTCGCTGTGCAGCGCCCGACGGAAGAACGTGACCAGTGCCGGAGCGAGCGCCGGGTCGAACAGGTCAGGCTCGACGGTCGCCTCCACCCCGATCACCGACGGGTCCGACATCCCGTCGCCGAAGACCGGCACGGCACCAGTGCCCATCTCGAACAGCACGACGGCTGCGGCGTAGCGCTCTGCCGCGCTGTCATAGCGGCGACGCCCGGGCGAATCGAGGAACGGGTCGAGGTAGGGCGGCGTGCCGGCCGTGGTCGCGGTCGCGCCTGCCCGGGCCAGCGAGAAGTCGAACAGAACCAGATGCTTGGCCCGGTCCCGACGCCACTCGGCCACCCCGAGGTTGGCCGGCTTGATGTCGCGGTGCACGACCCCGATCCGGTCCAGCTCCACGACGGCGTCGAGCAGGTCGGTGCCCCACCGCTCCAGCAGGTCGATCGACTGACGGCGGCGCTCGCCGAGGACGTCACCGAGAGTCTGGTCTCCCGCGTGCCGCAACAGCAGAGCCGTTCGGGTGCCGACGGTCAGTGGACCGTCCAGCAGCGAGACCAGGCGTGGATGGTCGAGGCCGCGCAGCACCTCGGCCTCCTCGGAGAGCCGGGCCGCGGCGGCGTCGTCGAGCGCGATCTTGAGTACCCGGGAAGAGTCGTCTGCGAAGTCGGTGACCAGCATGCCAACTGCCGTTGACCCTGCTCCGAGCCGCCGGTCCACACGAAAACGGCTGTCCAGCACGGTGCCTGCCCTGGCCTCCAGCGGGTCGGTGGCAGCATCGGTGTCGATGCCGAGCAGTGCGTTCTCGGCTCCCTCCAGCAGGGCGAGGAACGACGCGACGTCTGCCAGTCGCGATGCCACCTGCGGCCGCGTCGCCTCCAGCACGAGGGTGCGCAGCGGGGAGGGCACCTGTGGCAGGTCGGCGGCCAGATCGAGTCCGTCCTGAGCGCGCAGGCGTTCACGCAGCGCCGATCGGTCGCTGGCCGGTGGGTAGCCGGTGAACAGGTAGAACGCCAACGCTCCCAGCGCGAAGACGTCCAGGCGGATCCGGTCCGCGTCGCGCTGCCAGACCCCTTCGGGCGCCTGGAACGCACCGATCAACCGGCCTTCCGCGTCACCCCGGCCACCGGCGAGCGCGGCGAGCCGGGCCGCGGAGTCCGAACCCGAGCTCGACCCCAGCCCGGACAAGCCCGACCCCGATACGTCCGCGGCCACCCCGCCGGCACTGCGCCAGTCCCCGACGACCGCGCGCGGCCTGCCGTCGGAACCCTCGCGAACCCATACGCTCTGCGGGAGCAGGCCACGGTGCACGACCCGGTGCCGGTGCGCGTAGCCGACGGCCTCGGCGACCTGCCGCAGCACGTCGACCTGCCGGGCCAGGCTGACCTCGCCCTGCTCGGCCAGCCACAGATCGAGCCTGCGCTGGGCGTCGTCGGCCGGGTACACCAGTCCGACCCCCAGCTCGGCCTCCACCAGGTCAAGCGGCCGCAGGATCGCGTCGTGCGCGAGCCGGGACAGCACGGCGTACTCGCGCTCGGCCCGGCGGCGGGTCCTTACCTGCTCCTCGACCGAGGTCCCGGGTGGGGTGAGCGAGAACCGGATGCGGCCGCGAGTGGTGGAGGTGACCTTGTGGAAGGCGGGCCACTCCTGCCAGCCGTCGCCCTCACCGAGCGGTTCCTCGTCGATCACCCACGAGCCTGCCTCACGCTGGCGTCGTTGAACGATGCCGCACCGCTTGAGCAGCGCCGCGATGATCTCGCTCCGGTTGTCGCCGATCGCCTCGCGTTCCGGGGGTTCCAGCACGCGAGCGGTGATGCTGGGCAACCCGCTGGCCTGCTCGTGCCCCTCGAGGCCGAACAGGTCACGACGCGACGCGGCCGGCAGGACGCAGCGCAGATCGGGGTGGTGCAGGAACACCGACTCCTGGACGAATGGCACCACCCTGCGCGCGTCGGGCACGGTGACTCCCGGGTTTTCCCGGAGCCAGCTGCGCAGCGCGTCCTGCAGCAGGCTCGCCAGCCGCTGCGCCTTGCGCCGGGCCAGCTTCAGCGGTGAGTCCTCGGCCTGGCGGTGGTCCCGGACCCAGCGGTGGTCGTCGCCGCCGAGCAGTCCCCGGTAGTACTTGAGCTCCACCAGATGCAGGCGTCCACGGCCGAGGAGGAGCAGGTCGACCTCGTGCCAACGCCCCTGGCCGTCACGGAACTCAAAGTTCGACCACGCCCGATAGGGCGGCGCCGACGGCAGCAGCTCGCGGACCAGTCGCAGGCCCTCGGCTTCGTGCGTGAACTGGGACGGGGTGATCTCCTCCCAGCGCGGGTCGTCCGCCTTCACCCGGCCAGGCTCCAGGTGTCGGCGAGCAGTCGCAACGACTCGCGCTGCCGGCGCTCCAACAGTTCGGGAGTCCATTGCGGGATCGCGAGCACCTGGCTGGTCAAGGCGAACGCGACCACGCCCTTACGGCCGGTGAAGTACCGTCGCTTCTTCTCGTCGAAGTCGTAGTTTTGCGCCTGGGCGTTCTTGCTGCGGTTGAGCAGCACCAAGTTGGCCAGCCGATGTGTCCAATGGGCTCGCTGACGGTCGTCGAACACCGTCCGCCACTCCGCGTCCCGGGCCGGGTTCTGCGGCAGCACATGCTCGACGGTAATGACCTTGTGCTGGTAGGAGACCCCGGCCGTCCCCGCCAGCTCCTCGTCCAACCGCAACAGCACGTAGCGCCGGACCCGGGCTTGGCGGTAGATCTCCCCGTCCAGGTACCGGAGCGTGTCTGCCTGTTCCTGCGCGTCGAGGTTGAGTGCCTCGGCGTCCAGGCCGGCGCCCTCGTCCAAGGCGCGCAGCAGTGCACCGTAGCGCTGCTGGCGGTCGGTCTGGCCGAACCGGCGGATCAGCAGGCTCGCGGCGAGGCGCTCCAGGCGGGAAAGGAATCCGGCTAGCCAGGCGGGGTCGTTCGTGTGATGGCGCAGCGCCCACAAGGCAGGGGGCTGCCAGTCAACGTTGTCGAGCTGGGCCAGGCGCTGCAACCACAGATTGACCGCATCCGCCCCGGACGCCGCCTGGAAGCTGCGGTTGAGCAACACTCGGTAGGCGTCCGCATAGGGTTCGAGCACCTCGTCTACGAACTCGCGTTCGCGCCCCGCGTAGCGCGACAGCACCAGCTCGGGGAAGTCCTTGAGAAGCTCCCGGGTCGCCCGCTGCCGAGCAAAGATCATCCGGATGTGGGTAAACAGGCTGGCGAACGCGTCGCGCCCCAGCTCTTGCTCTGCCTCCTCCCACTTCGCGTTGTAGGCGGCCTCGTCGGCTTCGGTCATCTCGCCGATGACCTGGGCCTTGAAGTTGTCCGGCGGTCGGAGATCGAGTCCGCGGTCGTTCATCACCGAGAAGATTCGGTGCGCGCTGTCGAGGTCGGGGGTGGTCACCACGACCAGGAACGTCTGGGCGAAAATGAGCCGGGCCAGTGCGTCCCGACGGGTCGGTGACCATCCCGACAGCGTGCTGTGGAACTCGGCGGCATTTGTACGCAGCGCCACCTGCGCGTCGTTCGTGGTGACCGGGCCCGGGTCGGAGACCAGGACCTTCATGCCCCCGGGCTCCTGGACGTAGTCGTAGAAGAACTGGCGGTCGCGGTCACGCAGGGTGAGCCGTGGCCTCGGGGCGACACCCTGTAGGCGGCTGGCCCGGCCGCGCACGAGGAGATCGAGGTCGGCGGCGAACTCGGGATCGCCGCACAACTCACGGAGCACGGCAAGCAGGATCGTGAGGGTGGTCAGGCGCTGCTGGCCATCGATCACCTCGCTCGCCGGGTGGTCGTCGGACTTGACCAGGACGATCGACCCGAGGAAGTACGGCTCGTCCGGCCCTGCGTCGAGCGCCTGCCCGAGATCGTCGAGCAGCTGCATGGCCTGCTCGGTCTCCCAGGCGTAGGGCCGTTGGTAGGCCGGAATGCGGAAGTCGTAGTCGCTGCACAACACCTTGCTGATCTGGCGCTCGTGCGCTTCGAGCTTCGTGACCACGGACGTCCTTTCGCGCAGGGTTCTCCCGGCCTTCGAACGTGGTGAAGGTTACGTGATGCTGAGCGTTGCCCGGGCGGTGCCGCCGCCGGAGGATGTCGCCCGGCGACCGTCCATTACCGTCCGACGAGCGAGCGAGCGGGGAGGGGTGCCGTGACGAACGCGTCGGGAGGCTTCGACCTTCTGCACCCTGTTCTGCAGCACCATCTGGTCAACACGCTGCAGTGGCCGTCCCTGCGTCCACTTCAGGAGTCGGCCGCCCGACCAATCCTGGATGGCGTCGATTGCCTGCTGCTGGCTCCCACCGCCGGTGGCAAGACCGAGGCTGCGATGTTGCCGCTGCTCAGCCGGATGGCAGCCGAGGGATGGTCTGGCACGTCGGTGATCTACGTCTGCCCGCTGCGGGCGTTGCTGAACAACCTCGCCCCGCGGCTCGAGGACTACGCTTCGTGGATCGGGCGCTCGGCGCGGGCCTGGCACGGCGACACCGGGCAGGCCGCCCGCCGACAGACGCAGATCGAGCGCCCCGACGTCCTGCTCACCACCCCGGAGTCACTGGAGTCGATGCTCGTGTCGACCACGGTCGATGCGCACCGGCTCTTTGCCGACGTCCGGGCCGTGGTTGTGGACGAGATCCATGCGTTCGCCGGCGACGACCGCGGATGGCACCTCCTGCACGTGCTGGAACGTGTGTGTCACCTCTCCGGTCATCCGCTGCAGCGGATCGGGCTCTCCGCGACCGTCGGCAACCCGGCAGAGCTGCTGGCGTGGTTGCAGGGCGCAGCCACCGAGCGGGCCGGCAGGATCGTCCGCTCGCCAGGGTCAGCGGCAACCGCTGAGGTCGGGCTCGACCACGTCGGCTCGGTAGAGGGCGCGGCCACGGTCATCGCCCGGCTGCACCAGGGCGAGAAGCGACTGGTGTTCGTCGACAGCCGTCGTAGGGCGGAGGAGCTGGGTGCGGCGCTGCGCGCACGCCACGTCGACACCTTCCTGTCGCACTCCTCGTTGTCCGCAGCCGAGCGGCGGCAGTCCGAGCAGGCTTTCGCGGAATCTCGCGACTGCGTGATCGTCGCGACGTCCACTCTGGAGCTGGGCATCGACGTCGGAGATCTCGACCGTGTCGTGCAGGTCGGCGCACCGCGCACCGTCGCGTCCTTTTTGCAGCGGCTGGGTCGGACCGGTCGCCGATCGGGCTCGCCGCGCAACTGCCTGTTCCTGGCGCTGGATGAGGACCAGCTCCTGCACGCCGCCGGCCTTCTCCTGCGGTGGGGTCAGGACTGGGTGGAACCGGTGGTTCCGCCGGCGGCGCCGCGGCACATCGTGGCCCAGCAGCTGCTCGCCCTGGCGCTCCAGGAGCACACGCTCGGGCGGGCGACGTGGGCGGGGTGGTGGCACGGGATCCCCACCATGAGTGAGGGCCCGGAGATTCTCGAACACCTCATCGAACGAGGATACCTCGAGATCGACGACGATCTGTGCTTCATCGGTCCGGAGGCCGAACGACGGTTCGGACGCCGGCACTTCTCCGACCTGATGACGGTCTTCACCGCGGCCCCCGAGTTCGTCGTGCTGGCCGGTCGGGAGGAGATCGGGTCGGTCGGCGACAACGTCCTACTGGCCGACGTCGTCGGAGCCCGGGTGCTGTTGCTCGCCGGTCGGGCCTGGTTGGTAACCCACATCGACTGGAAACGCCGGCGGTGCTTCGTCGAGTCCACCGACCTTCCCGGGCTCGCGAGGTGGGGCGGCCACGGTGGCGGGCTGTCGTTCGAGATCACCCGCGGGATGCGCGACGTCCTGCTGGGCTCGGACCCGACCGGAGTGAGATTGTCGAAGCGTGCCGCCCGGGTTCTGAATGATCTGCGGCGCCACGAGGCCGAACACGTGACCGAGACCGGTTCGGTCCTTCGGCGCAGCGCCGACGGGGACGTGCACTGGTGGACGTGGGCCGGCGCGGCCGCGAACCGGACCCTGCACGCGTCCCTCTCGATTGTCGACCCGGTCCAGCGAATCGGTGACCAGGTACTGCGTCTGCGTCACGGCGTCGACCTCCGTGACGCGGCCGCGCGGCTGAGGGCGGCGCAGACCGCGACGCTGCGCGAACCCGCTGTGGACGCCTCCGCGCTGCGCGGGTTGAAGTTCTCCGCCGCCCTCCCCGAACCGTCGGCGGTCGCAACCGTCGCAGCACGACTGGGAGATCCGCGAGGAGCCGAGATCGCCTTGCGCGAGAAGTGGACCAGCACCAGCGAGTCGTGATCGCAATGGAACGTCCGTGACGATGACGCCGGTGCATATAGTGACCGACGGTCCCGGTGAGCGTCGCCACGAAGCCGTGTCAGCATCCAGCAGCGACGAACGCGATCAGCTCCGACTCCGGCCGCGTCGTTTCACATGTTAGGTACGACCCAGCGCTGCGGCGAGCTCGAGGTAGGCCGCCTCGCGGTGCTCCACTCGCGCTCTACGCACGTCAGGGTCGGGATGGAACAGTGCCTGCCGCCCGGGGTGGAACGTGGCGATAACCGTCTTCGCCCTGCGGGCTCGGTCCGGGTAACGCTTCGCCAACCGCGCCCACCCGTTGCGGGCCTCGTTGCCCTGCAGGAACACCACCTGTAACTCGATCATCATGTCGATCAGCTCGACCAAGGGCTCAACCCCGTCCTCGAGCTGCGCCGCTTTCGGAGCTGCGTTGATGTACCAGGGGTAAGCGTTCCATGGCGTGATGTCGGCCGGGGTGACCCCGACATCGGTGAACATCTCCAACTGCCGCTCAGCGGTTGGATCGTCGTTCTCGATGCACAGGAACCCCGACCCTGATCCGGCCTGAGTCGCCGGCCCGGGATCTCGCAGCACGCTCAGCGCACCGGCGTTAATCCCGCCGTGCAGTGGGGCAACGTGTGGCATCCATCCACGGCTCCCGTCGCGGAGCGAGTCGACGAGCTGATTGATCGGTCTCACGTGGGCGGCGTAGCGGTCGGCCTCCTGGGCGGCCCGGAATGCAGGGTCGGACATTCGCCTCGGCATCCGCCCAGCATGTCGCATCCGCGAACGAATCGTGCAGGGCCGTGCCGAGCGGTGGTGCCGCTGCAACCCGATCGGACGGGCTGCTACGCCGTCACCGCAGCTGGGAGGAGGTCCAGCGCATCCCACAGTCCGGCGGTGTCAACCTCGCCGACGTAGTCGAGCCCCGGGATCACCATCACCGTCGCCCTGCCGACGGTGACCCAGAACTCGTGCCGTCCCAGTTCTCGAGCGCTGTCGATGAGCGCAGCTGTCGCCGCGGCCCTGGCCGCGTGCTCGGTGGCAGCAGACCCGAGCTCGGCGACCTGCGCGTTTTCCCATCCTGTAGCCATGACTTGCACAGTCCAGTCGATCGCCATGCCCGCGACCCTGGCGGAGTCGGGGGGGGGGCCCCCCCCGCCCCCCCCCAAAATAAAAAAAAACGCCCCCGAACCCCCGTGGGGGGGGGAGGAAGTAAAGAACGGGGTGTGACACACCACCCCCCCCGCCGG
>JAKDNL010000777.1 GCA_030451825.1 Pseudonocardia sp.
CGCGCGGGCGGGGCGCGGTGCGGCGGGCGCCGGGGCGATCCGGCGAGGCAGGGCACCGCCGCTCGGCGGCCCCGGTGCGTCGACGCGGTCGTCGTCCGACGGTCGGCGCTGGAGCTCCTCCAGCCGTGCCAGCGTCGCCCTCAGCGTGGCCACCCGCTCGGCGAAAGGTGGCGGAGCACCGTACCCGGCGCGCGGGAGTCCTGTTCGGACTCGGACTCGGGCTCAGCGAGGTCTCCGCGTCGGCGAACGGTTGCCTGGCCGGAGGGAGCTGCCGCGGCGAACTGTCGGGGGATCGTGCTTTCCTGGTCGGAGCCGGGTGGGAGGCGCCGATGGGGTACGTGCACGGGCACTGGCGCGAGACCGGGTGGGTGCGTGCGCACTTCCGCCGACCGCACCGGCCGGGGCTCGACCAGACGGGTCTGGTGTTCCTCGTGGCGTCGCCGGTCCGGATCGACCTGAGTCGCTACGGAGCGGAGCCGGCGTTCTGCCCCGTGACAGAGCGGCCGGAGATCCCCGTTCCGGCGCCCCGGGACCCGCCGGACGACAACGCGCCTGTCCGGTTGGACCCTGGCCCCCGCGAACGGACCGCACCGTCGAACCGCGGCCGGTCAGCGCGTCGGCCGCCTCGGTGAGGTCCGTCGGGCCGGAGGTGTTGCTCGAGACGCGTGAGCAAGGGTGGAGAGAGGAAGGTCAGGAGGTGGTGCGCAGCTCCTGCGTCCCGACGACGCGCAGTAGCGACAGCGCGTCGGCGTCCGGGCTGCCGGCGACGGCGGAGTAGACGAGCATGATCTGGTCGTCGGCGAAGACGTGCAGCACGTCGCAGTCCAGCGTCAGCTCCCCGACCTGGGGATGGGCGAACGTCTTGCGGTCGTCGTGGTGCGCGATCACCTCGCGCTCGGCCCAGATCCGGGCGAACGTCTCGCTGCCCGCGCAGAGTTCGGCGAGCAGGCGGCGCAGGCCGGGGTCGTCCGGGTAGCGGGCGACGGTGCCGCGCAGGTCCCCGATCATCGCGCGGTCGAGCCGGTCCTGGTCCTCGGCGGTGTGCGCGACCATGCGGCTGTCGCCGGGGAGGAACCGGGCACGCAGGATGTTGCGCCGGGCCGGCGGGTCGGCGGAGAAGTCGCCGAACAGGGCGGACGCCATCGGGTTCCAGGCCAGGACGTCGAGCCGCGCGTTGAGCAGGATCGCGGGCAGGTCGGCGAACCGGTCGATCAGCCGCAGCACGCTGGGCCGGACCGCGGTGCTGATCTGCCCCGGGGACGGCGGGGCGACGCCGGCCAGGTGGAACAGGTGGTCACGCTCGGCGGACTCGAGTCGCAACGCGCGGGCCATCGCCCCGAGCACCGACTCCGACGGGTGCGGCCCGCGGCCCTGCTCGAGCCGGCTCAGGTAGTCGACGCTCATCCCGGCCAGCCCGGCGACCTCCTCGCGGCGCAGCCCGGGGGTGCGTCGTCGAGACCCGGCCGGCAGCCCGACGTCGGACGGGGTCACCCGCCCGCGCCAGGTCCGCAGCATCGTGCCCAGCTCGTCACGGTCCATTCCCTCAGCATGCCGTGTCCGACCGCGTTCATCCTGGTACCGCCGGTCCCCGGCTGCGCCCGTGCGTGCCCGGGCGCCGGCCGCGGCCTGCACGAGCGCTCCGTTCGGGCGGGCCGGTTGGACGAACGGAGCTCTCGTGCAGGCGGGCTGGAGTGGGGTGGGGTCATTCCTGCAGGGGCAGCCACTCGAGGACGTCGCGGATCCGTGCGTCCCAGTAGCCCCACTCGTGTCCTCCGCGGGAGAAGTTGCTGGTCACCGACAGCCCGGCGGCCGAGGCGCGCTCCGCGAAGCGGAGGCTGTCCTCGAACAGCGGGTCCTCGGTGCCGCAGCACAGGTACAGCGGCGGAGTGGTGGCCGGGTCGGCCCGGGGCAGGAGCGCGAACGGATCGGCGTCGCTCCCGGCGACGTCCACGCCGGCGACGATTCGCTCCCACATCCGCGGGTCCTCCTCGCGGGCCGGTCCCGCCGACAGCGCCGCCAGGTCCAGCGCGCCGGACAGGCTCGCCGCCGCGGCGAAGCGGCCCGGCTCTCTCAGCGCCCAGGTCAGCGCGCCGTAGCCGCCCATCGACAGGCCCGCGACGAACGTGTCCTCGCGGCGGTCGGAGACCCGGAAGAACCGGCCCACGACCTGCGGCAGCTCCTCGGTCAGGAACGTGCGGTAGTTCCCGCCGTAGGCCTGGTCGAGGTAGAAGCTGCGGTGCACCTGTGGCATCACCACGGCCAGCCCCCGCTGCTCGACGTAGCGCTCGATCGCGGTGTTGCGCACCCACGCCGTGTCGTCGTCGGACAGGCCGTGCAGCAGGTAGAGCACCGGCGGTGGCTCGTCGCCGGTACCGGGGGAAGCGTCCGCGGGACGAGCATCGGCACTGCCGGTCACGCCGATCCGGGTGCTGGAGCGTTGCGGGAGCAGCACCGTCATCGACGTGGCCAGTCCGAGGGAGTCGGCGACGAAGTCGCATCGCAGGTGAGCCACGGCGGTCATCGTGGCAGTGCGCACGCCGCCGTGCGGGGCCGGCGGGCCCACCCTCGTGGGGGGGGGGGGAGGGGGGGGGCGGGGGTTGGGGGGGCGGGGGGGCCGACTCGGGCGGG
>JAKDNL010000778.1 GCA_030451825.1 Pseudonocardia sp.
GCCCCGGGCAAACCGAACACCGTCCCGCCCCCCCCCGGGGGCGGGGGGCCGGCCCCCCCGCCGGCCCGCGTTCGACTCTCCACCCCGCCGATCCCTCTGAGAGGGTGGGCGCACGCCGTGCCCGCGCAGCCGTGGCGCCTGGGAGATGTCGTGGCGCCTGGCGATGTCGTGGCGACGGCGGAGATTCTGCAGAAGCCGGATGTCAGGGGTGGGACATGGTTCGCGACGGCGACGAGGTGACCGTCGAGGCACGACGCATGCCGGCTGGCCTCGACGACCGGCTCCAGCTCAGCGAACGCGTGGCGGCCTACGTGCGTGAGGCGATCATGGTCGGTGATCTGCGCGCCCCGGAGTACATCCGTACCGAGCGCCTCGCCACGCAGCTCGGCGTCAGCGCGACGCCGGTGCGGGAGGCCCTGATGATCCTGCACAGCGAGGGCGCCGTGCGGTGGGAACCGCGCCGCGGCTACCGCGTGCTCCCGGTGTCGGCACAGGACGTCGCGGATCTGTTCGCGGTGCAGGCCTTCATCGCCGGCGAGCTGGCGGCCCGGGCCAGCCAGGTGCTGACCGAGGACGAGATCCGCCGCATCCGGCTGACCCACGACGAGCTCGAGGCGGCACTGGCCGCCGGCGAGACCGAGCGCGTGGAGAGGCTCAACCACGAGATCCACCGGGCGATCAACCGCGCCGGTGGCATCGGCAGGCTGACCTCGCTCCTCAACCTGACCGTGCACTACGTCCCCCGCAACTACTACGGCCGTGTCGAGGGGTGGGCCCAGGCCTCGGCCCACGACCACGCCGACATCTTCGACGCGCTCGGGCGCCGGGACGCCGACGCCGCCCGGACGGCGATGGTCGAGCACGTCGAGCACATCGGCAGCCTCCTGGCCGCCCACCTGGACCGGATGCAGGCCTTCGACCGGCCCGAGGGCGAGCAGGCGAGCAGCAGCACCGTGTCCTGACCCGTCGCCCCCTGACCCGGCGATGACGACCCGTTGTCCAGGCCCGGTAGTTTCTATAGAATTCAGAAGAATGATCTCGCCCGGCCCGACGCTGTGTGCGGGTCGGCAACGCCGCCGTCGCGCGGTGAGAAGGAGCGATCGATGACTGTGGAGACCGAGAAGCTCTACCTCTCCGGTGCCTGGGTCCCGAGCACCGGCAGCGGCACGATTCCGGTGGTCGACCCGAGCACCGAGGACGTCATCGGCGCGGTGCCCGAGGGCGCCGCGGAGGACGTGGAGAGGGCCGTCGCGGCCGCCCGCGGGGCGTTCCCGGCGTGGGCCGCGACGACGCGCCCGGAGCGCGCCGAGTACCTGCGCCGGCTGCACGACGGCCTGGCGAAGCGGGCCGAGGAGATCGCCGAGACGATCTCCAAGGACGTCGGCACCCCGATGCGGATCGCGAGCCGGATCCAGGCGGCGCTGCCGCAGACCGACGTCGCGACCTACATCGAGATCCTCGAGGGCGACGAGCCGGAGGAGAAGGTCGGCAACTCGCTGGTCATCCGGGAGCCGGTCGGCGTGGTCGCGGCGATCACCCCGTGGAACTACCCGCTGCACCAGATCACCGCCAAGATCGCTCCTGCGCTCGCGGCCGGGTGCACCGTCGTGCTCAAGCCCAGTGAGGTGGCGCCGCTGGTCGTGCGGCAGCTGTTCGAGGCGATCGACGAGGCGGGTTTCCCGGCCGGCGTGATCAACCTGGTGCACGGCACCGGCCCGGTCATCGGCGAGGCGCTGGCCACCCACGCCGACGTCGACATGGTCTCGTTCACCGGGTCGGTCGGGGCCGGCTCGCGGGTCGCGGAGCTGGCCGCGCGCACGGTGAAGAAGGTGACCCTCGAGCTCGGCGGCAAGTCCGCGAACGTCCTGCTCGACGACGCCGACTTCGCGGGCGCGGTGAAGATGGGCGTGGCCAACGCGTTCCTCAACGGCGGCCAGACCTGCACCGCCTGGACCCGGCTCGTCGTCCCCGCCGACCGGCAGGAGGAGGTGCTCGAGCTGGCCAGGGCTGCCGCCGAGGGCTTCGTCCCGGGGGACCCGCTCGACCCCAAGACCAAGCTGGGCCCGATGGTCTCGCAGGCCCAGCGCGACCGGGTCCGCGGCTACATCCGCACGGGCGTCGAGGAGGGCGCCCGGCTCGTCACCGGCGGCGCCGACGCCCCGGAAGGCCGCGTCACGGGCTTCTTCGTGGCGCCGACCGTGTTCGGTGACGTCGACCCGAACTCGACCATCGCCCAGGAGGAGATCTTCGGGCCGGTGCTGTCGGTCATCCCGTACCGGGACGAGGATGAGGCGCTGGCCATCGCCAACAACTCCGAGTACGGCCTGCACGGCGCCGTGTGGTCGGCCGATCAGGACCGCGCTCTGGCCTTCGCCCGCAAGGTCCGCACCGGCCAGATCGACGTCAACGGCGGGGCCTACAACGCGTTCGCCCCGTTCGGCGGCTACAAGCGCTCCGGTGTCGGCCGGGAGATGGGCCGCCCCGGCCTCGAGGAGTACCAGGAGATCAAGTCCATCCAGCTGTGAGCTCCCCGCCCGGCACGCCGCGTAAGGCGTGCCGGGCGGTTCGGCGTCAGTGCCGATGTTCGCTTCGCAAGCTTCGCTCAGTGCCGATGTTCGCTTCGCAA
>JAKDNL010000153.1 GCA_030451825.1 Pseudonocardia sp.
TGCGCGGCGGTCGCGGCCTGTCCGAGATCGGCGACGAGCGCGGCCGCGTCGCGCCGCATCCGGGTGCCGGAGCCCTCCGCGCGCCGCCGCGCCCGCTCCGCGGCCTCCCGCGCGGTCGAGGCCGCCCGGGCCCGGTCCTCCGCGCGATCTTGCATGGCCGCGAGCTCACGCTCGTTGCGCAGCAACGGATCGCGCTGCAGCTCGCGGAGCCGGGTGTCGAGTGTGGACCGCTCGGACACGATCTCGTCCCGGTCGCGTTCGGCCGCCGCCCGGTCGGCGGCGATCGCCTCGGCCTCCGCGGCGCGCCGCTCCACGTCGCGCGCCCGCCGGGTCCGTTCGGTGTGTTGTTCGGCCACCGCCGCGCCCCGGGTGCGCAGCACCTCGCGCGCGTAGTCGGCGTAGACGGCCGCGAACGCCGCAACCCCTTCGGCGCTGCGGCGCTGACGGTCGAGCTGCTCACCGAACGCGGCCAGCTCGTCGAACGTGTCGCCCGCGGCGCGCACCGCGTCGTCGTCGAGCTGTGGCAGCGCCTGCACCAGCTGCTCGGCGAGCCGCGCCGGCTCGATGTCCTCCCCGACCTGCGGCTGACGCAGCCAGTAGAGCAGCCGGAGCAGCTCGTCGTACTGGGTCGGTTCCAGCCCGAACAGCGTGCGCCCGACGTGCTGTTTGTAGGTGCGCGCCGAGTCGAAGAACTGGCCGCCGGCCGCCTCCACCGCGGCGCGCAGCCGTTCCCGGGCCAGCGGGCCGGCGTCGTCCTCCAGCTCCAGGTCCTCGCCGATCCGGCCCGGGCAGGTGAAGTACCAGGACGTGGCCGAGCGGGCCGACTGCGACGCCCGGATCCCGACCCCGCAGGTGGTCGTCTCGCCGTCGCGGGTGAACTCCACCCACAGGTAGCCGGCACGGTTCTGCCCGGAGTATCCGTCGAGCATCAGCCACAGCAGGCTGGTGTGATGACGGCCGGAGGCGGTCATCCGCGCCTTGTCCCCGTCCAGGACGAACGGCAGCAGCATCTCCAGCGTCTTGGACTTGCCGGCGCCGTTGGACCCGCGCAGCAGCAGCCGTCCTCCGGCGAAGTCGAAGATCTGCTCGTCGTACTGCCAGACGTTCAGCACGCCCGCGCGCGAGAACCGGAATCGGTCGGTCACGAGTTCTCCCCCATCGTGTCGGCATCGGTGGCGTCGAACAGGGATGGTTGCCCGCTCGCCGAGGGCTCGGCGAGTGACGGGCGCACGGTGTAGCGGGCCGAGGCGGCGTGCACCAGCCACGCCCCGTCAGGGTCCAGTCGCACCAGACCCATGCCGACCAGCACCGCGCGCGCGTCGGCGAGCGCCGCCCCGTGGTCCTCCCGGTGTTCCTTCTTCAGCCCCGCGCCCCACTCCGCGAGCACGTCGGCGGACGCGGAACCGACCAGCTCCGGCCCGACCCGCAGCCAGATCCGGCCCGCTGCGTCGCTCTCGCGTGCGTGCTGGCGCACCGCGTCGGCGAGGCGTTCGAGCAGCAGCAACGCGAGCTGGCGGGCCGAGCCGCCGCCGGGGAACTCGACGTCGCTGAGCTCACCGTCGGGGTCGACCGCGATCGCGCCCTCGGCGCGCAGCTCCAGCTCCAGGCCGAACCGGTCGGCGAACCACTCGCGTTCCCGGTTGCGGTTGCGCCGCCACCAGTCGGCCTGCTCCTCGGTGAGCTCGTCGACCGACAGCACCGGGGACTCGACCAGCCGCCTGCGGACCGCGACCCGCGCACCTCCGGCGGCCGAGGGCAGCGCCGCCGCGTCGAGCAGCTGATCGGGGCTCTCCAGCCCGCCCATCGACGCGGACATCAGCAGCGGGAGCCGGTCGCGCCGGACGTCGAGCAACGAGGCGGTCCGCTGCTCGGCCCAGTGCTCGAGGTCCCCGTCCCGCTCGTGCAGCACCCCGAGGTCGACCAGCGCGGACAACGCCGCGTAGAGCGCGCGCCGGTCGGCGATGGCGTCCAGGTCGACGTCGAGCCCCGCGTCGACCGCCGCCGAGCGCACCTGCGCCACCAGCTCGTCGACGAGCAGCTGGCCCTTGCCGCGGCTCAGCGCCGCGACGGTGAGGCACAGCAGGGCGTACCCGCGGGGGGTGAACTCCTTGCCGTTGCGGCGGCGCAGCGGCCGGGTGGCGTCACGCCCCAGGCCTGCCTTGACCAGCCGCGCCGCACCCGGCTCGACCACCAGCCGGTAGCCCAGGCCGTCGGCGAACACCCGCTCCAGCTCACCGCGGTGCCGGCGGACCAGGCGAAGGTCGTCGGCGTCGGGCCCGTCGGCGTGCAGCAGCGGGCGGCGCAGCAGCGCCCGGGCCGCACGGCGGCGCTCCGCGGTGACGTGCGTGTCCTCGGCCGGTCCGGGCCGTTCGACCCGGCTCATCCCGTCTCCCGACGATCGGCCGATCCCTCGATGTCCGGTTCCACCGCGAGCGTCAGATCCGACAGCTCCAGCCGACCGGCCGGGCTGCTGATCGTGGTGCCGGCACCCGGCGTGCGGCGCACGGCCAGCCGCCACCCACCCTCGGCGACGTCGACGGCGGCCGTGTCGTCGGGTCCGAGCGGCCGGCCGCGACCCACCAGCGCCCGGGCGTAGAGCTCGAGCAGCACCCCGCGCGCGTCGTCGGAGAGGCGGACCGTGCCCAGACGCCCGGTGTTCCCGGCGATCTCGTTCAACGCCGCGGCCCGGCGACGCTCGGCACGTTCGCGTTCGGCGACCCGGGCCGCCTTGGCTCCGGCGTAGTCCTCCCGGCGCCCGGCCCGGCCGCGGATCGTGCGCGCGCCGTGACGGCGCAACGCCACCGGCACGTCGGCCGACGGGGTCCGCCACCAGGACGCCGTGGGCGGTACCGGTTCCGCGTCGTCGTCGGCGACGAACGCGAGGTGGCGGCACGAGTACAGGCCGAACGCCGAGGCCCACAACGCGTGCGCGGTGTCGTCATCGGCCGCGGCGAACCATCCGGCCAGGGTGAGCAGGTCGGCGTAGCGGCTCTGCTCGCGGCGCCCGGTCGCGATCCGGCGCAGGTTCACCAGCAGCGCGCGCATCGCGTCGGTGGCCAGGCGGCGCACGCCGGCCGCATCCGAGTCGCGCCCCGCCCCGCCGACGAACCAGGCGTGCAGCCCCACCCAGTCGCCCGGGTCGAGACCCTGCGCCCGGCGCGCGGTCTCACCGTCGACCCCGAGCAGGCGGGCGCCGGAGTTGGCCCGTGCGCAGAGGGCGGGCACCCGCGGTTCGACGACGCTCAGCGCCTCGGCGAGCCGGGGCGTGTGCCGGCCGATCTCGTCCACGAAGCGCTGCAGGTAGTCCAGCAGGACCGTCTTGAACGCCTGGAACTCGGACCTGTCCAGGTCGTAGCGCACGAGCACTTGGGACAGGTAGGTGTAGAAGTCCCGGGTGGAGGACACGAGGCGCTCGAACTGCGCGAACACGGTGCCGATCGCCCGGGCCAGCTCGTCCGGATCAGCGGAGGCCACCGCCGCGTCGTCCAGCCGCCCCAGCTCGAGTAGCCCGTCCAGGATCCCGCCGAGCATCTCGGTGGACACCTCGCGCGCCGACTCGGTGTGCCCGAGCAGCTCTTCGACGAACCGGTGCACCATCTCCCCGCGCTGGGTGAGCTGGTAGCGGGCGCGGTTCTGCAGGTACTCACGCAGGCTGCGGGCCTCGGCCTCACGGGGGCTGCGCGCCAGGTTGCCGTGCTCGACGAGATAGGACAGCCGGTCGTCCACCGTGTCGGTGTCGATCTCGAACCCCTGCTCCCCCAGCCGCCCGGCCACCTCGGCGGCGGACTGGTCCGAGAGCAGGCCGGCGATCTCCCCGGTGAACGTCCGCATGATCGCGATGTAGGTGGGCGCCTCGTCCCGCGCGGCGTAACGCAGCGCCTCCAGCCGGACCCGTTCGGCGAGGGGCAGCTCGCCGGGTGCGGAGGTGGTCTCGGACATGCGGCGAGGGTAGCGAGGGGCACCGACAGTAATGCGGGGCCGGTACGACCCCGTCGCTGCGACGATGGTCGGCGCCGGACGGATAGGTTTCCGGCATGGCGCGATCCGATGCCGAGTTGCTCCATCTGCTCGCCGAGCTGGAGAGCGACCAGGTCGAGCGCACGCAACAGCTCAAGACCAAGAAGTCCGAGGTCGCGCAGGCTGTCTGCGCGTTCGCGAACGATCTCCCCGGATACGGGTCCTCCGGGGTCGTGTTCATCGGGGCCACCGACAGCGGCGGCCCGGCCGGTCTGGACGTGACCGACGAACTGCTCCTGGAATTGTCGGATCTGCGCAGTGACGGCCGGCTCCTCCCGCTGCCGCAGATCCGGGTCGCCCGGCTGGCCGTGGGCGATCAGTACGTCGTCGTGGTGGAGGTCGACCCGAGCTCCAGCCCTCCGGTCCGCTTCGAAGGACGTGTCCGGATCCGGGTCGGGCCCCGGCGGGCGATCGCGAGCGCGGACGAGGAGCGACGGCTCTCCGAGCGACGCCGGTCGCTGGACCTGACCTTCGACGCGCGGCCGCTACCGGGGCTCGGGACCGATGCACTCGACCTCGATCTGTTCGAGCGCGAGTACCTGCCGTAGCTCCTGCCGGAGGACGTCCTGGCCGAGAACAACCGCACGGCCGTCGAGCGGCTCTCCGCGGGCACTACCGCAGCCTCGTGCCGATGGCGCAGGAAGCGCACAAACCGATCTTCGAGCTGAAGCCGGCCGACGGAGCGTTCGGCGGACACCAGGCTGCAGTACGCGCAGCCCGGGAGGACTTCGTCGTCCTCGCCGGTGTCATCGCCGCCCGGATCGGGGTCCGGCTCCCGGAACGCCCGTCCTGAGGACCCGGATCCGGGCCACTCTGAGCCTCACAGTCCATCGGACGGCAGTCGATCACCCGGCCGGGGGTACACGCTATGCGCCATCTTGCGTACTAAGAGTGAGTGCGGATCGCGATCAGCAGGGCCGAACGGTGACCGGGCCGATGCTTCGTCTGGGGGTACAGGCCGGAGCAGACCCGCGGCGCGTCGAGCGACTCACCCGCGAACTGCATGACGCGCTCACCGCCGACGACGACGTGCGGGCCGCCGGAATCACCGTGTCGCCCGCCCCGCCACCGGAAGCCGAACCGGGCGCGAAGGGGACTATCGAGACAGCGGCCGCTCTGATCGTCCTGGGCCGGTACTTCGCCCGGCCGGCCGCGGACGCCCTGATCGCGGCCATCCAGAGCTGGTGCGCACGGGACCGCCGGGTGACGGTGACGCTCACCGACGGCGACCGCAGCATCGACATCGTCGGTTCGCCGACCGGGGCCCAGAAGGACATGGTGGAGGGCTTCTGGCGCGACGGCCAGAACTCGCGGTGAGCGGCAACCTGCGCCGGCGGGCGCTGCTGGTCGGTACCGAGATCTATCACGATCCGCAGTTCGCCAGGCTGCCCTCCACCCGCGCGGACACCACCGAGTTGCGCGGCGTCCTGGAGGACCGGACCATCGGTGGCTTCGACGTCACCGTCGGGTCGGATCTCACGGCGGCACAGATGCGGTCGGAGATCCTCGACTTCTGCCGCGACAGTGACGCCGAGGAGCTGACGCTGGTCTACATCAGCGGGCACGGTGCCCGCGGCCCGGACGGCGAGTTCGTGTTCGTGGCCACCGACACCGAGTTCCAGAGGCTCTCCGACACCGGTGTCCCGGCCGGATTCGTCAACTCCTGCCTGGAGGACTGCTACGCCGGTCAGCGGATCGCGGTGTTCGACACCTGCGAGAGCGGATCGTTCTCCCTCGGGTTCCGGACGCGCGAGACGAAAGGCGCCGGCACGGCGTCCCCCGCGCCCGTCGTGCCGCTCCGCGCGCGCGGTGTATACGTTCTCGCCTCGTCAGACGTCGCCCAGAGCTCCTACTCCGGTCCGGAAAGCACGGTCGCCGATCCGACGCCGTCGGTGTTCACCGGTGCCGTGGTAGAGATCCTGCGGGAGGGTTCTGCCGGAGCCTCGACCAGCGGTTTCGTCTCGGTCGACGATCTCTACGACGCCGTGCACCACCGGCTGCTGGCGCTCGATCCACCGCAGACGCCGCTGAAGTCGTCGAACGGTGTGATCGGGAGCATGACGATCGCGGCGAGGCCCATGGGCCGGTCTCCGCGTGCCGTGGACGAGCGTGGGCGCGACACGGCCGCACCTGCGGCGGAGTCCGGTGGCTCGGAACCCGACTGGCCGACGCTCCTGCGCTACTACGCCGACGTCGTGCGGGCCGAATCGGGACGTCCGCCGCTGCTCACCGTGGGCAGCGACGACCACGTGGTGCTGACCGGCGCCGAGCGCGCGCTGCGGGGCGAGTTCGACGCCGACGGCACGATCGCCCTGCCGGAGGGGGCCGAAGCCCTGGTGCAGAACGCGGCCGCCGACTACGGCCCGACGTTGTGGATGGGCTGGCCGACGGTGGTGCTGCACCACGAGGAACCGGGTGGGCGCCCGTTGCGGGTCCCGGGATGCGCGCCGCTCCTGATGCGGCGGGTCCAGGTGGTGGCGGGAGGGCAGGACATCCGGCTGCGGCCCGAGGGTGAGATCGTGCCGCATCCCGGTCTCGCGGCGGCGTGGCTCGGGGAGGAGGAGGCCGCGGCTCTCGCCGCGTCGTACCAGCCGACCTGGCACAGCGGCGAGTCGGCCGCGATGGCACGCGACGCCGGCCACCTGCTGACCGACACGTTCGCGTTGCCGTGCATCGAGGAGCTGCGGCCCGAACGGCTCACCTCACACATCGACGTGGCGACCGCGGGGCCAGGCGCACGCAACGCCGCGGTGCTGTTCGGGATCACCGCCGACACCGCGACGGTCGGGTTGCTCAAGGACTTCGGCAAGATCCTGCAGAATCCGACGAGCGTCCCCGGAACCGCACTTGCCGCCCTGTATCCGGGGGCGCCGGCTGTGCCCGCGGCGCCCGAGGTCCCGCTGACGATGCCGCTACCGGCGAACCCCGCTCAGCAGGCGGTACTGCACAGCGCGATGACCCAGCGGCTCACGGTCGCGACCGGCCCGCCGGGTACCGGCAAGAGCCAGCTGGTGGTCGACGCCGTGGCGACCGCCGTCGCGGCCGGACAGAGCGTGCTCGTGGCATCGACGAACAACCGGGCTGTGGACGAGGTCCACGAACGCTGCGAGCGGATCCTTCCCGGGATGATGCTGCGGACCGGCAACGCGGCGGCCCGGACGGTCGAGAGTCGCGGGCTCGAATCCCTCCGGCAGTCGTCGCCGGCACGGCGTTCTCCGGAGACCCGGAAGCAGGCGCTCGCGCACGCCCGGCGCGAGCTCGCCACCGCCGAGTCCCGGCTGCGCGACGTCGCGACCTCCGAGTCCGAGTTGGTCGAGCTCGGTGAGGTGGGATCACGCGGCGAACATGTTCTCGGTTCGACCGGCGCGGAGCTGGGCAAGCAGCTCGGCCCCGACTGGGGAACCCGAGCGGCCTCGTTGGCCCGGGCGTGGTTCTTCGGTGAGTGGCGGCGGGGGCGGTTCCTGGAGCCCACCGGGTGTGCCCTCGAATCGACGGCAGCGACCTGTGAGGCGATCGCACACCTGGCCGATGTGGAGCGTCGGTTGCAGTCGGCCCGATCGGCCGCCGCAGGCCATCCCGACGACACCGATCTGCTCGACGAACTCGACCGTGCGCAGAGGACCTGCGCGGAGAGGGCGGCCGAGTCGGTAGCCGGCACGGTGCTGGACCTGACCCGCGACGGCGAGCGTCAGGTGCGGGAGCTCTGGCAGGCGGGGCAGCGCCGTGGACCGGACTGGGGCGAGCTGGGCCGGGCACGGCGCTACCTGCGCAGCTGGGCGGTGACCAGCCTGTCCGTCCGGCGTTTCCCGCCCGATCCCGCCGCGTTCGACCTGGTGATCATCGACGAGGCCAGCCAATGCACCATCCCGTCGATCGTCCCGCTCCTGTACCGCGCGACCCGCGCGCTGGTGATCGGTGACGCGATGCAGCTGCCGCACATCAGCTCCGTCCGCGCGGAGGCCGACATGGCGCTGCGCGTGCGGTGGGACGTCTCGCGGCGTTGGCTCGCCGATCACCGGCTCTCGCCGGTCCGGCATTCCGCGTTCGCCGCGGCCGAGCAGGCGGCCGGTGAGCCGCTGCTGCTCGACGAGCACTACCGCTGTCATCCGGACATCGCCGAGGTGGCCAACCGGCTGTTCTACCAGGGACGTCTGGCCGTGCTGACCGACCTGCGGTCCCCGCAACGGGTGCGGGTCGAGGGGCCCGCGATCGTCTGGCGCGACGTCGCGGGTGCCGCCGAGCACGGACGCGCGGGCAAGTCCTGGCACAACCCGGCCGAAGCCGAGGAGGTCGTGCGCATCGTCGAAGCGCTCCTTGCCGGCCTGCCACCGGAAGCGACGATCGGGGTGGTCACCCCGTACCGCCCGCAGGCCGACGCCCTCGAACAGCGGCTCTCGTCCCACGGGGATCGGGTCCGATCGGGCACCGCCCACCGGTTCCAGGGTGGCGAACGCGACGTGATGGTCCTGTCCCTCGTCGCCGGGCGGAACCATCAACCCCGCAGGTTCGACTGGGTCGATCAGCAGCCGGAGCTGTGGAACGTGGCGATCACACGGGCCCGGTCCCAGCTGATCGTGGTCGGTGACGCCGAGCTGTGGGCCCGTCGCGGCCGCGTCGGAGCCGAATTGCTTCGTGCAGCTCGTGGTACGTCCGCAACGGCCGGAACGCCGCTGGACGACGAGCTCGCGCAGCGGCTGTACTCGGTGCTGGTCGACGTCGCGGGACCGGACGTGGAGCTGGGCGCATCGGTCGACGGACACCGCGCCGACGGGCTGCTCCCCGACGGACGCCCCGTGATCGTCGATCCGGGCTCCGGCCCGGACGGAGACGGCGGCGCACACCTGCACCGGATACTGCAGCGGTCGCGGCTGCTCGGCCCGCACGCGCTGCGCATCCCCGCCTGGACGTTGAGCGGCGACGGCCGGGACGCTCGTCACCTCGTAGGGCCATCCGCCCCGGGAGCGGTCGCCCGCCCTCATGCGGTGCGACGCCGGAGTCCGGACGCAGGCGGGATGGAGATGTCGTAGGCGGTCGGCGGTGACCGGCGTCAGCCCCTCGGGACCTGGCCAGATCGGAGCATCCGACCTCAGCTCACCGCCGCGACCGCGACGCCGCGGACCGCACCGTCGAACCGCTGCCGGACCTCCTCGGCCCAGTCCAGTCCCGACCACTTCGCGTCCCGGCCGGGCCGCTCCCGCGCCGTCACCTCGTCGAGGTAGACGGTGAAGCAGGCCTGGATGCCGTCGACGATCCCTTCGAGCAGGCAGCGGCCGGGGCAGGCCGGATCGAGCAGGGTGACCACCGGTTCCTCCTCGAGGCCTTCCGGGCGGATCGTGAGGTAGCCGCGCGAGGCGAGCACGGCGGCGCGGATCAGGTCACCGACGACGTCCTGGGCGCTGCGCTCGACGAGCTGGCTCAGCACCCTCCGGGCCACCATCCGGCTCCCGCCGTTGATCTCGTCGGCCAGGGCGAGGACCTGCTCGGGGTCGCGGTCGCACAACGTCCCCGTCACCTCGGCGGCGGCCTGCAGCCAGTGGGTGCCGGCCACCGACGCGGCCGTCGGCTCGACGTCGGTGAACAGGCGCTCGCACCCCATCGGGATCTCCTGGAAGAGCGCATCGGCGGCTGCGACCTGGACCGGCGACGCGTCGGCGCGTGACAACGCCACCGCCTGCTGTGCCCGCCCGCTCAGGTCGCCCCGCTCGGCCGCACACACCGCGTCGCACTCGGCCGCGACCTCCCGCCCGATCGCCTCCCGGAATCCGCTCGTGCCGATCCCGGTCAGGTGGCGTCCCACGGCGTGCGCGGCCTCCTCCACCGGGTCCTCGCTGAAGTGCAGGATGCCGTCGCACGGCAGGTTCGGGCGGGTCAGAGCGCGTGCCACGACCGTCGGCTCCACCGCGACGAGCCCCGGATCGGTGTAGCCGAGCCACGCCCGGGCGGAGAAGTCGTCGAGTGCCTGCGCGAGGTGACGCGCGCCCTCGTCGTCGACGTGGGTGGGCACCCGGGCCACGCGGCGGGCCAGCGAGCCGGCACCGGTCGGCCAGGCCGCAACGATCGTGGAGGCGATGGGGTCGTGTGCGTAGGTCGTCATCGGGGCAGAATGGCGATCGGGCGCGGCCTGCGCGGGCGATCGGGGAAATCGGAGCACTCCGCCGCGGCGAGGTGCCTGATCGGCCGAGCGGCGGCAACGACGTTTCCGGGCCCACGGGTGCGGGAGCGCCGGCATCGTTGCCGACCGCGCACCGCGAGCAGGGACAACGAGGAGTCGTCGCCGTCAGCAATCAGAGGGTGCACCTGCCGGCCCCGTCCGGGCGCCCCCGTGTCGACGAGGCGTTGGACCGGATCGCCGCCACCGACGGGTGGCTCCGCGCGTTCATCGATGTGCGCCGCGACCTCCAGCTCGCCCGCGACGCCCCCGCCCGATCCGAACCGTCGGCAGGTTCGTTGGCGTCCTTGCCGATCGCGGTCAAGGGCCGAGCCGGCTACACGAGCGCGGCGACCACCCGGCTCGTCGAGGCCGGGGCGGTACCGGTCGGCGCCACCTCGACCCCACATGGTGGCGGTTACCAGACCTGGGGCCATACCGACCGTGGTCCCCCGCAACGACCGCGAGCTGGGCACGGTGTTCGAGGCGGCGGATCTGCTCTTGTGCCCGACCACGCCGGGGCGCGCGCACAACCACGACGGGCCCGGCGAGCACCTGAGCGTCGCACTCACCTGGGCGTTCAACCTGTCCGGGCACCCCGCGGTCAGCGTGCCCGCCGGCTTCACCCGGGACGGTGTGCCGGTCGGCTTGCAGATCATCGCCCGGCCGGGCTCCGACAACGCGCTGATGGGGCTGCTCGAGCGCCACGTCCCCACGGCGCCGATCGCTACCGCACCCTGTCGCCACGCCACGGGGACCGCTCCGTCAGCACCACCCCCGGGTCATCCATTGCGGGTGATGCCGCGCCCGGCGCCGGGGACGACGGTGACGGTCGCCGCCCGCCGCCGACCGTGAGGACACCCAAGATGCCCGCGACCCGCACCGACCCCTCGCTCAAGGACCTCGACCGTGGCCTGCTGATCAGCGCGGCGGCGCTGGTGGCGGTGGGCGGGACGGTCACGGCGTCCGGCGCCGCCCTGTTCACCGCGGCGCTGTGGCGCGCCTGGCGCCACTGGCTGCGGCGCGCGGACCTCCCGCCCGCCGACCTCGCCCGGCTCAAGCTCGCGCAGGCCCGCGCGGCGGCGGGTGCTGGGGCGGGTGCCTGGCGGGACAAGGAGCCCGCCGGCGCCTGATCGACCGGGTGCCCTGATCGACCGGGTGCTCAGTCGGAGCGCATCTCCCGCCCTTGCACGATGATCGCGTAGATGACGATGACGTCGATCGTGATCACGATGACCGACCACAGCGGGTAGGCCGCGATGAACGCCAGGTTCGCGATCACCGAGATGCCGGCGACGATCACGCCGGCCACCCGGGCAACCGTGTTCCCGACGATCAGCCCGAGACCGATCGCGATCGCGACCCCGCCGATGACCAGGTGCAGCCAGCCCCAGGCGTTGTAGTCCACGTCGACGACCAGTCCGTTCGTGCCGACCACGTAGTAGCCGGGGTCGAACAGCGCGACCAGTCCCTGGATCACCTGCAGCAGCCCCGTCAGCACCGCCATCACGCCGGCGAAGACGATCCAGCCGGACGCTGCCGGACGTTCCTTGCGCGGCGGATACGGGGCCGCAGGGGTCGTCTGCGGCCGGGACGCCGCTGTTGCCGCCGGTTCGGTGTGCGACGTGTCCGTCATGACCTGCTCCTCGTGGGTCGGCGGAGCCGGTGGCCCCGGACCGCCTTCGGGCCTCCCGTCAGGGAGGGGATGCGGCGATGGTGGACCGGACCGGGGCGCGACCGCCTCACCTACCGCGGATGAACGCCGACCCACATCACCGGCTCGCCCGCCACGGGTGATGCCCGGCCCGTCCGGGCTCCGAAGCATGCGGGGCGACCGGTCACCCCCGGCGCCCCGACGACCGTGGGCGCGCCGAGCGATGGCCACGGACGACAACGAGGAGTGGCGATGGGAACCCTGACCGTGTGGAAGTTCGACTCCGCCGACGGCGCGGAGAAGGCACTGGAGACCCTGGAGGGGCTGCAGAAGGAGGAGCTGATCCGGGTCGAGGACGCCGCCTACGTCTACTGGCCCACCGGGCGGAAGAAGCCGAAGACCGAGCAGCTGCACAACACGACCGGCGCCGGAGCCCTCGGTGGCGGCTTCTGGGGCCTGCTGTTCGGGCTGATCTTCTTCGTGCCGCTGCTGGGCGTGGCGGTCGGCGCGGCGATGGGCGCACTGTCCGGGTCGATGGCCGACGTCGGCATCGACGACGAGTTCATCGAGCAGGTCCGCGAGAATGTCACCCCTGGGACCTCGGCGCTGTTCGTCATGACCTCGCATGCGGTGGCCGACAAAGTGATCGAGCGGTTCCGCGGCTCCGGCGCGTCGCTGATCTCGACGAACCTGTCCACCGAGCAGGAGACCAAGCTGCGCGAGGCGTTCTCCGAGGTGGAGCCAGTCTGACCTGATACCGGGTCCTCGGCGGCGATGCAGGCCGCACGTCGTCCCGCGATCCGCCGGCACG
>JAKDNL010000779.1 GCA_030451825.1 Pseudonocardia sp.
CCGGGGGCGAGCATGCCGTACGTCGGGCTGTACCAGTACGCGTCGTCGGGCTCGTCGGGATCGGGGGTGTGGTTGAAGCTCGGCCACTCGTATGTCGGATCGAGCGCAGCGAAGTGGGCGGGCTGCTCCTGGGTGACCACGAGCTTCGGTGGCTCGAGGAGCGGGGCGAGCAACGACGAGCTCCACGCGCCCGCCGTGATGATGGCCCTCCGGGAGCGGACCTCGTCCCGGTCGGTGACCACGACCGCGGCGGGCCCGTCCGCAGCGATCTCCCGGACCGGCGTGGAGTACCGGAAGTCCGCTCCGGCAGCGGTGGCGACCTCGCGGAACGCGACGAGGGCATCGGCCGCCCGCACCCGGCCGGCGGCCGGCACATGGAGCACGTCGCTGCGGAACCGCATGCCCGGCCAGCGGGCGCCGGCCTCTCCGGGTGAGAGGAAGGCGCTGTCGATGCCCCAGCGCTCGTGCGACCGGGCCACCCGGCGCAGCGGCTCGACCCATCCGTGGCTGATGAGCCCGGCCAGGTCGAGCATCGGCCTGCCGGCTTCGGTGGCGAGCTCGTCCCACAGGCCGCGGGCTTCGAGACCGAGCCCGAGATAGTCGTCCTGCTCGTAGCCGAGGTTGAAGTTGCGGGTCGCGCCGTGTGACGCCCCGACGGTGTGTCCCTCCTGGAACTGCTCGAGCAGGATGACCGACAGGCCACGCCTGGCGGCCTGCCATGCTGCGGCGCAACCCATCACCCCACCGCCGACGATCACGACGTCGGAAACTGTGTGAATCGGTCTCGACCTCCTCGAACACGTGCTCGTGTGAGCGCCGGCTACGTAGGCAGCCCCAGGCGGATCCCGCTGTCCCGCAGCCTAGCCCGGACCTCTCGCGGTGTGCCCGATGATGATCGTCATGGGTCGGTGCCGACGTTCGGGGGCCGGTCGGGCCACCCGTCATGCCGCCGGGCGTCCGATCAGGACGGTCCAGCGTCCGGGGTCCGCCGGTGCGAGCACGACCAGCGTGCCCGGGGTCTGCGGGGCCCGTGCGGTCGTGGTGACGGTCGAGGTGCGCACGGTCCACCGCTTCGTGCTGCCGTCGGTGAGGGTCAGGGTGAGAGTCGAACCGGGAGCGGCGGTGGTGGCCTCGGCGAGGCGGACGATCCACCGTTCGTCGCCGGTCCAGGCGCCGGGCCGGGTGGGGAGTCCCGCTGCGTTCCGGGGCACCTCGGCGACCGCGACCGTGCGGTCGCCGAGGGTGATCGACCGTGGCGCCGTGGCCGGCGCCGGTGTGGTCGCGGGTGGCGAGGTGGTGGGTGGCGGGACGGTCGTCGTCGGCTTCGCCGGGGTCGGCGTCGGAGCTGCCTTCGGGGCGATCTGGGGTGGACCGGCCGGGGCCGGTGTTGGCGATGCCGGCGGAGTCGTGGGGGCCTGCTTCGGCGGTGCCGGTGGTGGTGATGCCGGTGTCGGCGCTTCCGGCGCCGAGGTGCTCGGCACCGGTGCCGCGGACGTCGTCGGTGTGGGCGGTGTCGTCGGGGGCGGAGCCGTGGTCGATGTGGACGGTGGTGCAGGGGGAGGCGTCGGCCCGGACGGGACGACCGGAGACGGTGCGGTCACGGGCGGGGCGCTCGGCGACGGCGCGGCCGGGAGTGGCGCGGGCGCAGCGTGACCCGACGGGGCCGTGGTGGCTGGTGTCCGGACGGAGTCCGAGGACGGCGCCGTGGAGGACGGCCCGGTCGGTGCGGCGCCAGGTTCTTGCCGGGCAGGCGGTGGTGCCGTCCCGGTTGGGGCGGTAGCGGTTCCGGCGGCCGTACCCGAACCCGGCGCGGGCCCGGCCGGCGCGGGCGGATCGGACGTCGGCGATGCCACGGTCGTCTTGGGCGGGGCAGTCGCCCAGGTTCCCGCTGGTGGCGCGGCCACCATCGTCCGGGCGGTCGACGGGGCGGTCGGGCGCGGGGCCGGCACCTTCCCGGCCGCGATGTCCGCGTCGGAGCCGGCGACACTGGCCGCGGCCGAGTCGGGCTCGTCCGGCTGCGGTGCGACCGGGTCGGGCAGGGCGGTCGGCCGGGGGGCCGCGGGCGCGGCGAACACAGGCGGCGCGTCCGGGACCTCGGGGTCCGGGGTCTCCGGCACCGCGGGCAGGGGCCCCGTCGCGTCGGGGGAGGACGCCGGGCGGCTGGCGCCGATGTAGTCGTCGCCGCTCCAGCGGTAGTAGGCCGTCTGCACAGGCTTCCCGAACGTCGGGGCGTTCACCATCCGGCCGTCGCCGAGGTACATCCCGACGTGGTGGACCTTCGCCCACGTCCCGTAGAAGAGCAGATCGCCGGGCTGCAGCGGGGCGCCGGACGGGACCCGCGGACCGGCGTGGAACTGGGTGTGGGCGGTGCGCGGCAGGTCGATCCCGGTCTCGCCGTAGGCGAACGTGGTCAGGCCGGAGCAGTCGAAGCCGGCGTCGCCCTCGGTGGGACCGTTGCCGCCCCATATGTAGGGCAGCCCGATCTGGGCCATCGCGACCCGGATGGCGGTGCGGGCACGGCCGTCCGGCAGAGCGGTGGCGAGCGCGGCCGGTGCGACCGTCACCGAGCCCGCCGACCCCGCCGACCCCGACACCGACCCCGCCGACACCGGGACG
>JAKDNL010000780.1 GCA_030451825.1 Pseudonocardia sp.
CCGGACCTGGCGGCTCCGTCCCCGCCCGCGTCGTCCCCGACGGCGTCGTTGCCCAGGGCGAACACCTCGCGCAGCTCGCCCGTGGACAGGCCGGTCAACCAGTCCTCGCCGTCCGAGACGACCATCTCCGAGAGCGACTTCTTGGACTCGATCAGCGCGTCGATCCGTTCCTCGACGGTGCCCGGGCAGCAGAACTTGCGGACCTGGACGGTGCGCTTCTGCCCGATCCGGAACGCCCGGTCGGTGGCCTGGTTCTCCACCGCCGGGTTCCACCAGCGGTCCAGGTGCACGACGTGGTTGGCCGCGGTCAGCGTCAGGCCGGTGCCACCGGCCTTGAGCGAGAGCAGGAAGATCGACGGGCCGCCGGGGGCCTGGAACCGGGTGACCATCTCGTCGCGCTGGGACTTCGAGGTGCCGCCGTGCAGGTAGGCGACCTCGGTGTCGAACCGGGCGGACAGGTGCGGGCGCAGCATCGCGGCGAACTCGGTGAACTGGGTGAACAGCAGCACCTTGTCGTCCTCGGCCAGGATCTCGCCGAGGATCTCCTCCAGCCGCGCGATCTTCCCCGACCGTCTGCCGATGGGGGAGCCGTCGTGCATCAGCTGGGCCGGATGGTTGCAGACCTGCTTGAGCTTGGTCATCGCGGCGAGCACGTTGCCGCGGCGCTCGATGCCGTCGGAGTCTTCGATCTTCTCCATCATGTCGTCGACGACCGTGCGGTAGAGCGAGGCCTGCTCCCGGGTGAGGCGGTAGTCCTGGATGATCTCGATCTTCTCCGGGAGGTCGTCGATCACCTCCGGGTCGGTCTTGACCCGGCGCAGCAGGTAGGGGCGGGTGATCCGGCGCAGCGTGCGTGCCGCGTCAGGGTCGGCATGGCGCTCGATCGGGATCGCGAAGCGCTGCTTGAACCGCTCCGGAGCCCCGAGCAGGCCGGGGTTGAGGAAGTCCAGCACCGACCACAGCTCGGCCAGCCGGTTCTCCATCGGGGTGCCGGTCAGCGCGACCCGGTGCGCGGCGTCGAGCCGGCGGACCACCCGCGACGCCGTCGCGTTCGCGTTCTTGATCGCCTGCGCCTCGTCCAGGACGAGCCGGTGCCAGCGCCACCGCTCGAGCTCGTCCGCATCGCGGGCGGCGGTGCCGTAGGTGGTGACGACGACATCGACACCTACGAGCAGCGCGTCCAGCTCGTCGCCGTGCGGGCGACCTGCGCCGTGGTGGGCGTGCACCCGCAGGCCGGGGGCGAACCGAGCCGTCTCCCGCTGCCACGTCCCGACCAGTGACATCGGGCAGAGGATCAGCGTCGGTGCGGTCGCGTCACCGCCGTCCCGGTCGTGCATCTCCAGCGCCAGCAGCTGCACGGTCTTGCCCAGCCCCATGTCGTCGGCGAGGCAGGCGCCGAGCCCGAGCGAGGACAGGAACGCCAGCCAGGACAGGCCCCGCTCCTGGTACGGCCGCAGCGTCGCGAGGAACCCGGGCGGGGCCGGGGTGGGGTCCAGCTCCCGGTCCGCGGTGCCCTCCAGCAGATCGGCCAGCCAACCCTGCGCCCGGACGCCGGTGACCGGCAGGGGAGTGTCGACGTCGCCCCGGCTCACGGCCAGCACGTCGGCGGCGGTCGGGGTGTGTTTCCGGCGCCGGCGCAGGAAGTCCAGACCCTCGGCCAGCGCGCTCGCGTCGACGCTGACCCACTGCCCGCGCACCCGCACCAGCGGGGCCTTCGCCGCGACCAGGGCCGCGATCTCCTCCTCGCTCAGCTCCTCGTCGCCGACCGCGATCGACCAGCGGAACCCGGAGAGCTCCTCCCGGCCCAGCCCACCGCGAACGATCACCCCGGGCGCCGGGGCGGACGCGGCCGACAGGCGCAACCCGAGCGGGCGCGACCCGTTCCAGCCGGCCGGCAGCTGCACCCCGAACCCGGCCGTGACCAGCGTCGAGGCATCCCGGGTCAGGAAGCGGTGCGCGCTGTCGACGCCGAGATCCAGCGTCGCGGGCCGGGCCCGGCGCAGCGCCGGGACGAGATCCGGGAGCACCTGGGCGGCCCGGCCGAGCTCGGCCAGCAGCAGGTCCTGCGCGGACGTGATCAGCTTGTCGGCGCAGCCGGCCCACACGTCGTCCGCGTCGAGCTGCAGGCTCGGGTCGTCGGTGGACTGCAGCGCGAACTGCAGCTCCCAGCGGGTGCCCTCGCCGGTCTGGTCGTCCGGGTCCTCGCCGGGGTCGGCCGGGTCGTGCAGGGTGCGGACCTCGGCCAGGCGGAACACCGCGCGCCCCGGCCCGGCCGGTTCGCTCCCGACGTCGTCCCAGCCCTCGAGCGCGCGGGCGAGCTCCGCGACCTCGGTGTCCGGCACGTCGAGGGCCGGGTCCTCACCGGTCAGCGCCGTCAGCCACGCCTCGGTGGCCACCGATCGGGCCGGCGTCCGCCCGCGACGTGCCGGGACCAGCCGCAACGGTTCCGCGGCCCGGCCCAGCCGCTCCCGCACCGCGGCGTCGGTGAACACGGCCAGCGCGTCGTCCACGAGCTCGCCCGGATCGCGGCCGACGACGTCGCCGGCGCGGCGCTGCTCCGCTCGCCCCACCGGTGGTGTCGCGTCGACGAGGGCCTTGCGCGACACGGCGTCGAG
>JAKDNL010000154.1 GCA_030451825.1 Pseudonocardia sp.
GCCCGACGACGGATAGATTCTTCGGCGTGGCCACCGTGACGGAATGGGTCGAGGGCGCGCGACCGCGCACCCTGCCCACCGCGATCTCCCCCGTCCTCGTCGGTACCGGCGCCGCACTCGGCGCGGGTGCCATCGCACCCGGCGCCGCGCTGCTGGCCCTGGTGGTGGCGATCAGCCTGGTGATCGGCGTCAACTTCGCCAACGACTACTCCGACGGCATCCGCGGCACCGACGACGAGCGTGTCGGACCGTTGCGGCTGGTCGGGTCCCGGGCGGCGAGCCCGTCCACGGTCAAGGGTGCGGCGTTCGGCTGCTTCGCGCTGGCCGGGCTGGCCGGGCTGGTCCTGGTCGTCGTGTCCGGGCAGTGGTGGATGATCGCGGTCGGCGCGGCCTGCATCCTCGGCGCGTGGTTCTACACCGGGGGCAGCCGCCCGTACGGTTACGCCGGCCTCGGCGAGGTCGCGGTGTTCGTGTTCTTCGGCCCGGTCGCGGTGCTGGGCACCACACTCACCCAGGCCGGCACCGTCGGCGCGGGGGCGTTGATCGGCGCGGTCGGCGCCGGGACCCTGACCTGCGCGGTGCTGGTGGCGAACAACCTGCGCGACATCCCGACCGACCGGACCGTCGGCAAGCGGACGCTGGCCGTGGTGCTCGGCAACCGCGGCACCCGGCTGCTCTACCTGGTCCTGGTCGGTCTGCCGTTCCTGATCACTCTCGCCGCGGCGTTCGACCGGCCGGCGCTGCTGTGTGCACTGCTGGCCCTGCCGCTGGCGGTGCAGCCACTGCGCCGCGTGCTCGGCGGGTCCGGCGGGCTGGAGCTGATCCCGGTGCTGCGTGACACCGGTTTCCTGCTGCTGGCTTGGTCAGCCACGACCGCGATCGGGCTCGCCGTCGCCGGCCTGGGCTGATCCCGCCTCCGGAGCCCCGTCCGCCGGGGCCTCCCCCTCCGGAGCACGCTCACCCCGCAACTGCGCGCGCAACGAGTCCCGCTCGGCTCCCCGGCGCGCGGTCTTCGCCGCGATCGCCCGGTCCAGCCGGGCCCGCAGCCCGCGGAACAGGACCATCGACAGCGGCAGCGCTACGATCAGGCCGATCAACACGCCCAGCAGGAGCGGCACTCCCGCCAGCGTCAGCAGCGCCGCCACGACGGCGACGAGCACGATCCGGGCCAGCGCGTAGAGCGCCACGGTCGCGGCCAGACCCGGTTCCCGCCCACGCTGCCGCGCGGCGGTGGAGGATGGTGGGGTCGGTGCGGTCATGGCGTCGAGCCTACGTCGCGGCGGTGACACGAGGCCCCCGTGCCGTGGTCCGCCCGGCGACCGGACATGCCCGGCACGTCCCTCTCGTCCGATTCAGGGCAGTCGCGCCTTTTGCCCTTTAAGAACCCTTTACCTCCGGACAACCGTTCGAGTACCTGGGGTCTGAGGTGTCACGATGGCCCGGAACACGACGAACCGTGACCCCTCGGGAGGACCACATGGCAGCTCCGACGCAGGCACCAGAGCGACTGCTGACCCCGGGCGAGGTCGCGAACCTGTTCCGGGTGGACCCCAAGACCGTGACCCGGTGGGCCTCGGCCGGCCGGATCGGCTCGATCCGCACGCCCGGCGGGCACCGCCGCTTCCGCGAGTCGGAGGTCCGGGGCCTGCTCGCGGACCTGACCAGCGAAGCGACCCTCGCGCACTGACCCGCCCGCGCAACCCGATCGGGTGGGGTGGTATTCGCGCACTTCACCCGGGCATCAGGCCACCTCCGCTACTGTTGTGAGCGGAGGTGGCCTGATGCTTTTCCTGTTCGTGTTGCTCGGTGCCGCGATCTTCGCCGTCGTGCTGTGGAGGACGCTCAAGTCCGAGCAGATGGTGTCCGACCCCTCGCCGCGCCCGGAGCTGCCCTGGGGCGGCACGGCCCGTCCCGCCAGGCCGCGAGCCAGCGGGCCGGACGACGACCCCGAGTTCCTCAAGCAGCTCGACGAGAAGGTGCGCGGCAACGAGGACCCGCCCACCTCGACGTGACGCAGCTCTCCGTCCGTTCCCCGGCCGGAGAGCCGGGCCGGGCAACGGGCGGGTAAAGGGTCAGGAAGGGAATCCGTCCGCCACGGACGCCGCGAGCTCCAGCAACGCCGTCCGGGTGTGCGGCTCCAGCCGGTCCAGATCGATTTCCGCGCCCTCCTCCAGGTGCCCGTCGAACGGCACTCGCACCACCGCCCGGCAGCGCCCGGCGAAGTGCTCCGCGACCCGGTCCAGGTCCACCCCGCTGCCCGCCCGCCGGTGCACCGTGTTGATCACGACGACGGCGTTGCGCACCAGGTCACCGTTGCCGTGCGCGTCCAGCCAGTCGAGCGTCGCCGAGGCGCTGCGCGCGCCGTCGATCGAGCCGGACGAGACGATCACGAGCTGGTCGGCCATCCCCAGCACGCCGTACATCGCCGAGTGCATCAGGCCGGTCCCGCAGTCGGTGAGCACCAGGTTGTAGAAGTGCTCGAGCAGGTCCACGGCATAGCGGTAGTCGCCCTCGCTGAACGCCTCGGACACGGCCGGGTCCTGCTCGCTGGCCAGCACCTCGAGCCGCGACGAGCCCTGGGAGGTGTAGGCGCGCACGTCGGTGTAGCGGCGCACGCGCTGGGAGTCGCGCAGCAGGTGCCGCACGGTGGCCGTGGTCTCCAGCGGGATCTTCTGGCTGAGCGTGCCGCGGTCGGGGTTGGCATCCACCGCGACCACCCGGTCGCCGCGCTGGGAGGCGAACGTCGCGCCCAGCGTCGCAGTGATCGTCGTCTTGCCGACGCCGCCCTTGAGGCTCAGCATCGCGATCTTGTGCGAGCTGAGCAGCGGCTTGTTCACCCGCGCGGTGAGCTCGCGCTCCCGGATGTCGGCCGGGCTCTCGCCGAGGTTGAGGTAGCCGCGGGAGAGCACGTAGACCGCGCGGCGCCACCCGGTCCGGGGCGGGCGGCGGGTCGTGCGCAGCAGCCGGGCCGACGCCAGGTCGACGTCCATGCCGCCGTTCTCGCTGCGCCGGCGCTGGGCGTCCCGTGTCTCGACGGCCTCGGGTGCGGTCCAGCGCGGGCGCTCGGCGTGGGCGGGTCGAGCAGGAGCGCCAGCAGCGGCGGCGCCAGCGGCCGGCGCGACCTGGTCGGCGCCGGATCCGTTCACGGTCGACGCGGGCCGGCCCGGTTCATCGGTGGCGGAACCGGCCGGCCGGGAGTCCACCGGAGCCGATCTCCCCTGCCCCGATCCACCCGGAGCCGAATTCCCTGGCGCCGATTCCCCCGAGGCGGGACGGTCGGACGAGCCCGGTGCGTGCCCGTTCGGTGCCGACGGGGCCGTCCGACGCGCAACGGAGCGGCGCCACACGACGCCCGGGCGGCCGTCCGGGTCGGGAGCGCGGGCAGGCGGCACCGCGACGACGGCCGCGTCGGCGGTGTCAGGGGCGTCGGGGGCGGTCCCCCGCTCGGGCACCGGGGCCGGATCGTCGGTCCGGGTCGTCCGCGTCCCGGCCTCGGCGCGACCGGCGGCTTCCTCGTCGCGGGCGACCTCGGCCCGGCGGGCGGACTCGAGGCGGCGTGCGGACTCCGCCGCGGGGACCTCGCGGGCCGCGCGGCTGCGCTCGGCCTCCTCCCGGGCCCGCTCCCGCTCCGCCCCGTTCTCGGCTGCGCGGACGGCGGCCTCGCGGTGCTCCCGGTCCTGCCGACGGGTGGGGGCGGGCGAGGTCGGGCCGTCCGCTGGAGCCGTGTCGTGTGCCGGGGTCGTCCCCGGTCGCGGGGCCGCGGACCGGGTCGCGCTCAGGTCCAGTCCGGACGGCGGGGTGGACGGGTCGATCTCGGAGACCAGGTCGTCGTCGACGTCCGGGAACTCGACCCCCCAGGTCAGGCCGCCGGGCGGGGTGCGGGTGCCGGTCGCCGCGGAGCCCCGCTCGGGCGCCCGCGCCGACCCCGGCCCGGCGCCCGTCGCCGACACCCCGCGGCCGGTCTCGTCGCGGTGCGACGGAGCCGCTGCGGGGGCCTCCTCGACCGTGTCCGGCGTCACCGCCTCGGGCCCACCACCGCGCCGGAGTCGACGACGCGCGCGCGGCTGCGCTTCCGCTGCGCCCCACCGTTCACGGACGTACCGGCCTACGGACCCCTCGGGCTGCTCGTCGTCCGGCACAGGCTCACTCACGTCGTCCAACGGTAGTCGTACTGCGGGCACCGGTCGAGCGGGCTCACACCCCCGCGTACGAATGCAGGCCGGCGACCACCATGTTGATGAAGAACAGGTTGAACAGGATCGTGGCGAATCCGGCGGTGTTGATCCACGCGGCACCGCGGTTCCACCAGCCGGCGGTGGCACGGGCGTGCAGGTAGGCGGCGTAGATCACCCACGCCACGAAGGCGACCGTCTCCTTCGGGTCCCATCCCCAGAACCGGCTCCACGCGGCCTCGGCCCAGATCGCACCGGCGATCACGGCGAACGTGTAGATGGGGAACCCGACGACGGTGACCCGGTAGGCGATCCGGTCCAGGATCTCGGCCGATGGCAGCTTGTCGACCAGCCACGCCGGGCGGCCCGAGCGGCGCATCAGGTACAGCGCGCTGGCCACGCCGGGTACGAGCAGCAGAGCGGAGCCGAGCGTGATCGACGTCACGTGGATGATCAGCCAGTAGGACTGCAGCGCCGGCACGACCGGGGCCGCCTGGGCGTAGAGCACGGTGCCGGCCAGGAACATCAGGACCAGCACCGGGCTCAGCACGAACACCCCGACCGTGCGGACCGTCGGCATCTTCCGCAGCGCGACCAGCCACGACACCAGCGCCAGCAGGCACAGCGCGGAGGTGAACTCGTACATGTTGCCCAGCGGCCAGCGCGAGGTGGCCAGACCGCGAGCGACCATCGATGCCAGGTGGACCAGCACGCCGAGGATGGTCAGCGAGACCGCCATCCGTCCGTAGCGGTCGGTCCGGCTGCGCCCGGCGGGCGTCCCGGCCTCGGCGGCGTCGGCGACGTCCCCGCCGCCGGTGATCCCTTCCGGCGGCGTGGCCACGGCGACCGAGCCGGTCTCCGCGCGGTCCCCGACGGCGGCCGGGGCGGCGGCACGCAGGCGCGGCGACCGGCCGGTCACGTACTCCGCGGCGTAGACCAGCAGGGCGATCAGGTAGACGACCACCGCCCCCTGGAACAGCCGGTCGCTCCACAGCGACATGATCGGATCGACGAGCATGCGACTCAACCGTCCTTCTTCTGTGTGTCACCGTGCGATGTGCTCGTGTGCGACGGATCCCCCGACGCGGGGCCACCGTCCGCCCGTTTGCCGGTCGGGCGCAGGAGATCGGCCGCGAGCCGGTCGAACTCGTCGCCGTACCCGGCGCGGTCGGTGCGCGCGAGCCCGCCCAGCTGGACCCGGCTCCCGGTCCCGGACGGCACGACCCGCACCCAGAACCGCCGCCGCCGGATCGACAGCGACACGGCCAGCCCGCCCACCATCGTGACCGCGAAGACCAGCACCCAGGTCTGTCCGGGGTCGTGCCCGATCAGAAGGTTCGCCCAGGTGCCGACGCCGTCGAAGCGGATCACGGTGCCGTCGTCGAGTCGTGTGCTCTGTCCGGGGGCGAGGTCGGCCCGGGCCACGCTCTTCAGCTCGCCGGAGTCGACCTTCGACTGGTCCACCGTGAAGATCGACTGGCCGCGGCCGTCGTCGATGCCGAGGTCGCCGCGCATGACGTTCAGCTCGAGCACCGGGTTGCGCAGGTCCGGGTAGGCCGAGGCGAGGTTGCCGCTGGTGTCCAGGGCCGCGGTCGGGGCGAATGTCCCGGTCAGCGCGAGCTGGCTGTTCGTGCGCTGTGCCGGGTCGGTGACGCCGGGTCGCTCGAACTTCGTCGCACCCTCGGAGAGGTAGGTGGACTTGTCGATCGGACGCCACTGGATCTCGCCGCTGCGGGTGGTCCCGTCCGGCCAGGTCACGGTGAACTGCGGCGAGTAGCCGTAGCCGGTCAGGTAGACGCGGGTCCCGTCGAGGCGCAACGGGTGGTTGACCGAGAGCGTGTCCGGCCGCCAGGCGGTCGTACCGCTCTCGAGGTCGGCCGCGGACTGGTAGCCGATGTCGGCCTCGAACGTCGAGGGTTGCCCGTTCGGCAGGTAGGTGGCGCCGAACCGGTCGACCTTGACGCAGAACGGGTTCAGCTCGGTGCCGTCGACCTGCAGCCCGGCCCGGAACGAGTCGTAGCCCAGGATCGAGGTGTTGCAGAACTCGCTGCCGTCGGCGAGCACGATCACGTCGCCCTCGTAGCCGTAGAGCTTGCCGCCGGCGAACCCGAGCAGCAGGCCGATCAGGCTCAGGTGGAACACCAGGTTGCCGGTCTCGCGCAGGTAGCCGCGCTCGGCGGAGACGGTGCGTGCGCCGCCGGGCTCGTCCCGCTCGATCCGTCGCCATCCGCGCAGGCGGGTCCGGGTGCGGGCGAGGAAGGCCTCGACGTCGTCGGGCACCTCTCCCGCGTCATGGTGCGGCAGCCGGGCGAGGTTGCGCGGCGTCGCGACGGGCGCGGCGCGGGCACTGCGGTAGTACTCCAGTGACCGCGGCAGCACGCACCCGATCAACGAGATCATCAGCAGCAGGTAGATCGCCGCGAACCAGGTGCTGGAGAACACCTCGAACGCGCCCACGCGATCCAGGATCGGAGCGATCACCGGGTGATCGGTGAAGTACTGGTCGACCAGTCCCTGGTTCAACGAGCGTTGCGGTATCAGGGCGCCCGGCAGCGCAGCGAGGGCCAGCAGGAACAGCAGCACCAGCGCGGTGCGCATGCTGCTCAGGCCGCGCCACGTGTTGCGCAGGAAGGCGAGGGCCCGGCCCAGCGGGCCGGTGGAGAAGCCGCCCGGGGGCGGCTCGTCGAGCCCGCCCGAGCGGGTCTCGGGGGGCTGCGGGGGCGCGGTCGGCGGGACACTCATCAGATCGCCGGAGTGAATCCGGAGATGGCGACCTGCAGCTGGGCCAGCAGCCCGCCCCACAGCCCGCTGACGAGCAGGACCCCGACCACGACCAGCAGCGCGCCGCCGGTGATCTGGATCGTGCGGGTGTGCCGGCGCAGCCGGCCCAGCGCCGTCACCGCCCGGGTCGCCCCGAGCGCGAGGACGACGAACGGCAGCCCGAGCCCGGCGCAGTAGGCCAGCGTGAGGACGACGCCGCGCAGCGACCCACCGCCGGTGCCCGCGGCGACCGCGATCACCCCGGCCAGAGTCGGCCCGATGCAGGGCACCCAGCCCAGGCCGAACACGGCGCCGAGCAGCGGGGCGCCCCACAGCCCGGCCCGCGGCACCCAGTGCACGCGCCGCTCGTTGCGCAGGGCCGGGACCAGGCCTGCGAACGCCAGCCCCATCACGATCATCACGACGCCGCCGATGCGCTGCAGCAGGGCCTCGTTGCGCACCAGCGCGTCGGACAGCCACACGACGCCGACCAGAATCGCGCCGAACACCACGGTGAAACCGGCCACGAACAGCAGCGCTGCACCCGCGACCCGCCACCGGCCGTCGCCACGCCCGGCGCTCGCCGTCGGAGCGTCCGCGGTGGGCCCCGGCAGCGCCGCGCCCGGTGACGCAGGGGCCCCGCCGGGCACGCGCCCGGCGCGCTGCCGGGCCTCGTCCGGGGTGACCGGCGGCGTCTCGGCACCGACCAGCCCCGCGAGGTAGGCGAGGTAGCCGGGGACCAGCGGGATCACGCACGGGGAGGCGAAGCTGACGGCACCGGCCAGCACGGCCACGGCCGCCGCGACCAGCAGCGGACCCGAGACCGCGAGCGTGGTCGAGGCGTCCATCATCGACCAGGGTAGGCCTGCGTCCGGGCCGGTCGCGCCCCGGGTTCTACAACGTGTAGTCGAACCGCGGGTGAGGTCATCCCGGTGCCGGTGCGGTGGCGGCGGGCTCGGCGGCCAGGCGCTCGACGACCGGCATCAGGTCCGACGCCCCGACCGGAAGCAGGAACACCGCCGCGACCCGGTGCCGGCGGTCCAGCACGATCGTCGAGGGGACGACGTTGCGCGGGTAGCCGGACAGCGCGGTCAGCGTGCGGCCGGGGAAGTCGTAGATCGAGTCGTAGGTCAGGCCGCGGTCGCGGGCGAAGTCCTGGGCGGCCTGACGGTCGTCGCGGACGTCGATGCCGAGCACCGCGGTGTCGCGCGCGTTGTCCGCGACGAACTGGAGCTCCGACGCCTCGGTCCGGCACGGGCCGCACCAGGAACCCCAGATGTTGATCACGACGACCTGGCCCGGGTAGCTGTTCACCCCGACCTGGGTGCCGGGACGGAGCAGGCTGTCCCCGGCCAGGTCCCCGACCCGCCCGCGCGACTCGGCCGGCTCGTAGGTGATCCGGGTCTGCCCGCCCGGCGCGACGAACTGGAACTCGTCGGCGGAGTCGACGGCGTCCTTGGTGCTCGAGCAGCCCGCGGCGAGCAGCATCGCGGCCAGGACGGTGAGCAGCACCCGCCCCGCCCCCGCCGGGCCCACCGACCTCATGCGCCGGTCACCGTGGCCGCGCTGGAACCGGCCGGTTCGCAGTAGCGCAGCCCGGTCATCCGGGTGCCGGTGAACTCCACGCTGGTCAGCGACGCGAGCGCGCACTGCCGGTGGCGGGGGTCGTGCCACAGGCGCTGCCCGAGCAGGTAGCGGCGCACGGTCCAGACCGGCAGCTGGTGCGACACGCAGACGACCTCGCGTCCGGGCGCCAGCGCCCGCGCCGCGTGCACGGCGCCCAGCATCCGGTGCGCGATCCGCAGGTAGGGCTCGCCCCAGGACGGGGTGAACGGGTCGCGCAGCAGCCGCCACTGCGACGGGTGGCGCAGCGCGCCGTCCCCGACGCCGAACCGCTCGCCCTCGAACGCGTTCCCGGCCTCGATCAGCCCGTCGTCGGTGACGATCTCGCACCCGTGCTCGGCCGCGACCGGCGTGGCGGTCTGCTGGGCGCGCAGCAGCGGGGAGGCCACCACCGCACCGACGTCCCGGTCGGCCAACGCCTCGGCGACGGTCTTGGCCTGAGCCTCGCCCCGGTCGGACAGCCCGAACCCGGGCAGCCGCCCGTAGAGGACGCCGTCCGGGTTGTGCACCTCGCCGTGGCGCAGCAGGTGCACGACGGTGACCGGCCCGCTCGCCTGCGGGGTGCTCACGACGGCTCCGCCGCCGCGGCGGCGGCCCGCGCGGCGTCCGGCAGCGCGGCCTCGATCTCGGCGAACGCGTCGTCGTCGAGTGCGGTGCTGACGAAGAAGGCTTCGAAGGCGCTCGGCGGCGGGTAGATGCCGCGGGCGAGCAGGGCGTGGAAGAACGCCGGGTAGCGCCAGGTCTGGGCGGCCTTCGCCCCGGCGTAGTCGGTCACCGGGTCCTCGGAGAAGAACACCGATGCCATCGTGCCCGCGTACTGCACCGTGTGCGGGACACCGGCCGCGGACAGTGCCGTCGTGATCAGGTCACCGAGCCGGGTCGCGTTCCCGGACAGGGTCGCGTAGGCGGCCGCGTCGGCCTGGCGCAACGTGGTGAACCCGGCCGCGACGGCGACCGGGTTCCCGGCCAGCGTGCCCGCCTGATAGACCGGCCCGGCCGGGGCCAGGTGCGACATGTGCTCAGCCGATCCGCCGAACGCCGCAGCGGGCAGCCCGCCGGACATCACCTTGCCGAACGTGTAGAGGTCGCCGGCGACGCCGTCGCAGCCGTACCAGCCGGTGGCCGAGGCGCGGAAGCCGGTCATCACCTCGTCGATGACCAGCAGCGCGCCGTCCGCGTGCGCGATTTCCTTGAGCCCGGCGTTGAACCCGTTCACCGGCGGGACGACGCCCATGTTCCCGGCCGCCGCCTCGGTGATCACGCAGGCGATCTCCGTGCCGCGCTCGGCGAACACCGCGCGCACCGCGTCGAGGTCGTTGTAGGGCACCACGACGGTGTCCGCGGCCTGCGCGCCGGTGACGCCCGGGCTGGTCGGCAGGCCCAGGGTGGCGACGCCGGAGCCTGCGTCGGCCAGCAGCGCGTCGACGTGGCCGTGGTAGCAGCCGGAGAACTTGACGATCACGCTGCGCCCGGTGATGCCGCGGGCGAGGCGGATCGCGCTCATCGTGGCCTCGGTGCCGGAGTTGACGAGGCGGACCTGCTCGACCGGCATCCGGTCCACGATCTCCGCGGCCAGGTCGATCTCACCGGGGGTCGGGGTGCCGAACGACAGCCCGTGCGACGCGGCCTCGCGCACCGCCTCGACGACGGCCGGGTGCGCGTGCCCGAGGATCATCGGCCCCCAGGAGGAGACGAGGTCGACGTAGCTCGCACCGTCGGCGTCGGTCAGCCGGCAGCCCTGGGCCGAGACCATGAACCGCGGCGTCCCCCCGACCGAGTTGAACGCCCGGACCGGCGAGTTCACCCCGCCCGGGATGAGCCCGCAGGCACGCTCGAACAGGCGCGCGGACTCGACGGGTTCGGGACGATGCGCGGGGGGCGGCGGTGTCGGGCTCACCCGGCCAGTCTCCCAGCCGGAGCGCGCACCGGCCCGTGACCCCCGGGCGGGCCGGGGTGACGCTCGTCGCCGGATCAGGTCCGCAGCGAGGAGAACCACGCGCGGGCCGGGCCCTGATACATCAACACCAGCCCCCCGACGCTGAGCGCGATGATGACCAACGGAACCAGCGCGCCGATCGGGTCGCCCAGGCTGCCCAGCAACGCCACGAGCCAGAACAGGTCGAACAGGACGGTCAGCACGGTCAGGCCGACGAGCGCCCCGAACTTGCCGAGGAAGGCAACCACCGCCAGCAGCGCGTACACCACCGCGGCGACGGCGAAGATCGCACCGGCCGTCCGGATGAACGACAGGAACTGCGTCATCGTCAGCCCGGACTGCGCCAGTGCCTCGTCGACCTGCGGCTGGGCCGACAACATCTCGGGGGTGATCGGGGCGAAGGACAGTCCCAGGCCGCCGAGCAGGAACAGTGCCGCCGGCAGCAGGAACAGGACCAGCGCGAGCCGCACCGACCCGGGGCGTCGCACCGCGCCAGCCCGCGGACGGCCGTAGGGGTCCTGTCCGTACTGCTGCGGGTACCCGGCCGGCTGGTCCTGCGGCGGCGGGTAGGAGCGCTGCTGCCCGTAGGTCTGCGGGTAGGCGGGAGGCGGCTGCGCCGGGGCGCCCGGCTGCCCGTAGAGCTGCTGGCCGTAGGGGTGCTGGCCGTAGGCCTGCCCGCCGTAGGGATTCTGCGGGTACTGCGGGTAGTGGCCCGAGGACGGGCCCGGGCGGTAGTACACCGGCGGCTCGGGCTGGGGCTGCTCGGGCTGGGGCTGCTCGGGTTGGGGCGACCCGCCGGGCTGCTCGGCCTGTCCGGCAGGATCCTGGGCAGGGGTGGTCTCACCGGTCGCCGGCGTCCCGCCCCCCTCGGACGAGGACGGATGCTGCGGATCCGGTGTCGTGCTCACGGCCCCACGGTAGTGGCGCGGTTCGGCGACGTGCCACGTCCGGCGGTACCGATCCGGTGGAGATCGGCTCGCTCAGTCGAGCAACCCGGCGACCTCGGTCGCCCAGTAGGTCAGGATCACGTCCGCGCCGGCGCGGCGGATCGAGGTGAGTGTCTCCAGGATCGTGCGCTCGCGCTCGAGCCAGCCGCGCTCCGCGGCGGCCTCGATCATCGCGTACTCGCCGGAGATCTGATAGGCCGCGACCGGCACGTCGGAGGCGTCGGAGACCCGGGCCAGGACGTCGAGGTAGGCCAGCGCCGGCTTGACCATCACCATGTCGGCGCCCTCCTCGAGGTCGAGCGCCAGCTCGCGCAGCGCCTCCCGGGCGTTCGCGCCGTCCTGCTGGTAGGTCTTGCGGTCCCCGCGCAGCTGCGAGTTCACCGCCTCCCGGAACGGACCGTAGAACGCCGACGCGTACTTGGCGGTGTAGGCCAGGATCCCCGTGTCGGTGTATCCGGCCGCGTCGAGCGCCGCGCGGATGACGGCCACCTGGCCGTCCATCATCCCGCTGGGGCCGACCATGTGCGCCCCGGCGTCGGCCTGCGCGACGCCCATCCGGGCATAGACGTCCAGGGTGGCGTCGTTGTCCACCCGGCCCTGGGCGTCGAGCACGCCGCAGTGGCCGTGGTCGGTGAACTCGTCCAGGCACAGGTCGCTCATCACGACGATGTCGTCGCCGACCTCGGAACGCACCTCACGCAGGGCGGCGTTGAGGACGCCGTCCGGGTCCAGCGAGGCGCTGCCGGTCGCGTCGTGGTGGGCCGGCACCCCGAACAGCATGACGCCGGCGATGCCCGCCTCGGCCGCCTCGGCGACGGCCTTGCGCAGCGTGTCGGGGGTGTGCTGGACGACGCCGGGCATCGAGCCGATCGGCACCGGCTCCGTCGCGCCCTCCTTGACGAACATCGGCAGCACCAGCTGCCGGGGCCGGACCTCGGCCTCGGCCACCATCCGGCGTACCGCGGGAGTGGTACGCAGCCGGCGCGGCCGCCGCTCCGGGAAACCCATGCGTCCAACCCTACGTCCGGCCCCACCCGCCTGCGTGTCGAGGCTCCGGCGCTCCTCCGAGCACCGACCCGCGTCCCCGCGTCCCGAGGGGTCAGCAAGGTCCCGAGGGGTCCCCTCGTGACCCGTGGAGTCCCGAAGGGTCCCCTCCCGG
>JAKDNL010000781.1 GCA_030451825.1 Pseudonocardia sp.
TGTGGATCGGGTCCTTCGACTTGTTCAGGTGCGCGACGAAGTCCTCGAGCCCGTTGGGGTAGCAGTAGACGTTCTCGACGGTCTTGGCGACGTAGCCCTCGGCGTCGGGTTCCTCGGCGTCGTGGTTCGTCTCGCCGTTGCGCTCGTCGCGCAGCACCATCGTGAGGCCCTTGTTGAGGAACGCCATCTCCTGCAGCCGGCGACGGATCGTCTCCAGGTTGTAGGTGGTGGTCTCGAAGATGTCCGGGTCGGCCCAGTAGGTGATGATCGAGCCGCTCTTCGCGGTGGCCTCGCCCTTGCGCAGCGGCCCGGGGATCGAGCGCGCGTAGTGCTGGCGCCACACGAAACCGTCGGTGTGGATCTCGGCGTCGAGCGCGATCGACAGCGCGTTGACGACGGACACGCCGACGCCGTGCAGGCCGCCGGACACCGCGTAGGAGTCGCTGTCGAACTTGCCGCCCGCGTGCAGCATCGTCATGACCATCTCGATGGCGGGCCGCTTCTCCACCGGGTGCATGCCGACCGGGATGCCGCGGCCGTCGTCGACGACGCGCACGCCGCCGTCGTCCTGCAGCGTGACCTCGACGCGCGTGGCGTGCCCGGCCATCGCCTCGTCGACCGCGTTGTCGACGACCTCCCAGATCAGGTGGTGCAGCCCGCGCTCACCGGTGGATCCGATGTACATGCCGGGGCGCTTGCGGACCGCCTCCAGCCCCTCCAGGACAGTGATCGACTTCGCGTCGTACACATTCTTGTTCTCCGGCACGGGCCGCCTGTCTCCTCGCTCAGCGAGCCCGGGCCGCGGGGAGATCGGACCGGGCGTTCGACCGGGAGCAATGGGGCCACCCGGAACCACTCCCTTCATCTTACCGGGGCGGTCCGACAGAACGGCGGCTAGGACCCGCCCAGATGCCTCACAGGACGCCGAACAGTCACCGGTTCGAGTCCGGCGGCACGCCCGGGGGGTGACTGGCGCCTGTGGCGACGTCATGTCGCCCTGAGCGGGCGCAGGACCGCTCATGTAAAGGGCTCCGGCGCTTGATCGGCCCGGGGTTCCAGGGTTGCATGAGCATCCCGGCTGGTCCGGTGGGTGGCGTCGAGTAGCGCTCTGAGGGAGGACGGCGAGGTTTCGTCGTCTGTGGCCTCGTACGGCTGATTGCCACCGCTGGCCTGGCCACGGATGCCCCGGATGAGGGAAGTGGGTTGGCCCAGCGAGGTCGGGCCCGGTTGCAGCACATGAGTGGGAGCCGTGATCAGGTTGCTCGCCACCTTGGGACCGTGGCCGTCAAGTCTCGCCACCGCCTGCGCGGTCTGGCCGGAGCCAGAAGGAGTTCCGGTGGATCGAGGAGGTTGACGGTGATACGACGACTGGTCGGGGTGGATCTGGGGATCGCGAGCGCGCACACGGTGCGGGTGCTCGCCCAGGACGGGCAGGAGGTGTGCCGGCGCCGCTGCGAGCCGACGGTGACCAGCCTGACCGCGATCGAGACGGCTGCGCTGGCCGAGACACCGGCGGGTACGAGGCTGGAGGTGGTGCTCGAGCCGACCGGGCCGGCATGGCTGCCGGTGGCGGTGTTCTTCTCCGCCCGCGGGCACCTGGTGTACCGGGTGTCGTGCGCGCGGGCCGCTGACCTGCGCCGGTTCCTGTCCCGGCACGCCAAGAGCAACGGCATCGACGCCGACACGTTGGCCCGGTTGCCGTTGATCGACCCGGGCGGGCTGATCGCGTTGGAGCTGCCCGGGCCCGAGGCCGCGGCCCTGGACCGGCGGGTCCGGGCCTGTGACCGGCTCACCGCGCTGGGCTCCCAGCACAAGGTGCGGATCAAGGACCTGGTCCGGCAGCTGATGCCGTGTTCCCCACTGACCGGTGACCTCGGGGCCGCCGACCTGGCCGTGCTGGCGCGGTGGGCCGACCCCCGCGCCCTGCTCAAGGCCGGTCCGGCGCGGTTGACCGCGACGATCGCGAAGGCGTCGAACAACCACCAGGGCCGTGATCGTGCACTGGCCTGGCGGGCCGCCGCCGCCGCCGCGGTCGAGCTCTACGCCGATCACCCCGCGGTGGCCTTCGATGATCTGGCCGCCGAGGTCGCCACCGAGGTCGCGTTGCTGCGCGCCACCCAGGCCGAGCTGGCCGTGCACGCCGCCGAGCGGGAACACGCCTACCGCTTCACCGATGTGGGCGCGTTGGCGCGGAGCCTGCCCGGGCTCGGTGAGGTCGGCGCCCCGGTCCTGGTCGCCGCGATGGGCCGGCCGGGCCGGTTCCCCCGGGCGGCGGCGTTCAAGTCCTTCACCGGGCTCGCGCCGCGCGCCTCGGAGACCGGCAACACCGACCGCAAGGGCCAACCGATGAGCAAGGCTGGGCCCTCGCTGCTGCGCACCACCCTGGTCCGGGCCGCCGACCACGCCCGCCGCCAGGACCCGCAACTGGCCAAGATCTACCACACCCAGATGGTCGAGCGCGGCGCCGAGCACCTCAAAGCGCTCTGCGTGGTCGCCGGCGCGCTCGCCGAACGCGCCTGGGCGGTCCTGGAACGGCAGTTGCCCTACGTGGTGTGCGACACCGACGGCGTCCCGGTCACCCCCGAGCAGGCCACACAGATCATCGCCG
>JAKDNL010000155.1 GCA_030451825.1 Pseudonocardia sp.
GACGCGGACGGCGGCGGCGTCCCCCCCCCGCGCGCCGTACTGCGCCCCGGCGTCGGGGAGCCGGACGGAAGCCCGGTCCGCCGACGGCGACAGACCGGCATAGCCGGCCCCGCCGTAGACCCACACCGGCGCGACGGCCTTCACCGAACCGGTGGCGCCGAGGACGTCGGCCGACAGGTACGTGAGCCCGCGTCCGTCCTGGACGGCTACACGGGCGTCGGCGAAGGAGTTCCGCTTCCCCACCAGGTGAGCGGCGAGCCCGGCGAAAGCGGTGGCCTGAGCCCGCTCGCAGGAGGCCAGGGCCGCGCGCGGGTCGTCGATGCCCCGCTGCCGGAACCGGGCCGCGGCGGCGAGGTCCCCGGCCTGCTCGGACACCGTCCCGCCGGACGCGTTCGCCGAGTCCACCGGCGGGTAGAACCACAACGCCGCGCCGACCAGGACGACGAACGCGACCACCGAACCCACGACCACGGCGGCTATCGAGAGCTTCTGGCGCACACGAGATCCTGTCCCGGAGGCGGTCCGCTCGTCGGCCCGCGTGGAGTTCTGTTGAAGAATGCTCGAACTCGGGGCCCCGTGCCAGCGGTGAACCCATCCCGGCATACCGCCGGACGTGGAGACGTTGATCGGGTGACCGCCTGGCAGCAGATCATCGGAGGAGCCCCGTGCCGTCCCCGTCCGTCCCGCTCGCGAAGCTGGGCTTCCTCACCATCGGCTCGTTCGACGGCCATGACCCGCGAGCCGGGCACGAGAGCACGCTCGAGGTGATCGAGCTCGGCGAACGGCTCGGGTTCGACAGCGCCTGGCTGCGTCACCGGCACCTGCAGTACGGCATCTCCTCCCCCGTCGCGGTGCTCGCCGCGGCGTCCCAGCGCACCAGGCGCATCGAGTTCGGCACCGCGGTGACACCGCTGGGCTGGGAGAACCCGCTGCGCCTCGCCGAGGACCTCGCCACACTCGACATCCTGTCCGGCGGGCGCCTGAACCCCGGCGTCAGCGTGGGGCCACCGATGCACTTCGCCGACGTCCGTGAGTCCCTCTACCCGGACACCGCCGACGTCGAGGACTTCAGCTACGAGCGGGTCCAGCGGCTGGTGCGCCTCGTGGCCGGGGATCCGGCCAGCACGTTCTCCGGCGTCGAGGGCATCGAGGAGTTCTCCGACCACGTCCAGCCGCACGCGCCCGGACTCGCCGACCGGATCTGGTACGGCGCCGCCAGCCTGAACTCCGCCCGCTGGGCCGGTGAGCAGGGACTGAACCTGCTGACCAGCAGCGTGGTCAAGGCTCCCGCCCCCGACGGCCCCAACACCGACGGCCCCAACACCGACACCACCGACTTCGCCGCGATCCAGCACGGCCAGATCCGGGCATTCCGGGACAGCCATCCCGCCGGGGACGACGCCCGCGTGTCCCAGGGCCTCGTCGTCATCCCGACCGACAGCGCCACCCGCGGGCAGCGCGAGAAGTACACCGCCTACGTCGACGCGCGGACGCCGCGCACCACGAGCCCACAGGGCCCGGCGCGTCTGCTGTTCGCGCCGGACCTGGTCGGGACGTCCGACGAGATCGCAGGGCGGCTCTACGCCCACGCCGCGTTCCGGGACGTCACCGAGGTCGTGTTCGCGCTGCCGTTCAGCTTCGCCCCCGCCGACTACGAGCAGATCCTCACCGACATCGCGACGAAGCTCGGCCCGGCTCTGGGCTGGTCACCGCGCTGACCGGACCTCTTCGGAGCATGATGGAGGTGGCACCCACGACCAGGGAGGCACCCGTGCCCGGCTCCGACGACGGTGACGACACCACCCTCGAACAACTCGACTCCGATGACACCCTGACCGACCCGCGGGTCGACGTCCTCGACGAGGGCTGGTCGCCGAACGAACGCCCGCGCGGCCTCGAGACCTGGGGCATCACCCCGGCCGAGGAGCACACCGGCGAACCGCTGGAGGGCCGGCTGCGCCGCGAGGAACCCGATGTCGACCCCGACCCCGACCGCGGGGACGGCATCGGCGACACCAACGACACCGACGGCGAGCCCTACGACGACCAGGTCGGCGACGAGCGGGCCGGCCGACTCGCCTACGCCGAGGACGAGCGGTCCGACGAGGTCTTCGCCACCGACGTCGGCATCGACGGCGCCGCGGCCAGCGCCGAGGAGGCCGCCGTTCACCTGGTGCCCGACGAGACGGACTGATCCCAGGATCATCGGGCGGCGCCGGGGTAGGCTTCCTCGATGGACGACGGTCCGGTGCGGGTCCGGCTGATCGGCCGCATGACTGTCACGGGTGACCTCGTCGCACCGGTTCCCAGCGGCCGGGCCAGTCGCCTGCTCGCGATGCTGGCCGTCCGGCACGGAGAGTACGTCCCGACGACGACCCTCGCCGGGTGGCTGTGGCCGGTGCAGCCGCCGGACCAGCCGCAACGCAATGTCGCAGCCCTCGTCAGCCGCCTGCGCCGCTCTCTGGGCCGGCAGCGCATCGACGGCGGGCCCCGGGCCTACCGGCTGGTCCGCGGACCAGCGACGGCGGTCGACCTCACCGAAGCGATGGATCTCGTCGCAGCGGCCGACCGCGAGTTCGGGCGGGACACGCCCGGACTCGCGTTCCGCAGTGCCGGGCGGGCGGTCGATCTCCTCACCGGCGGTGTCCCGCTCGCCGACGAGGCCGAGGAGGACTGGGCGGAGAGCGTGCGCCGACGGGTGGACGCGGCCCTGCGCCAGGCGCGGCGGTGCCGCTGGAGGGCCGCACTGCTGCTCGGCGACCACGATGCCGCCGTCGAGGAGGCAACACTCACGCTGGCCGCCGACCCTCTCGACGAGCAGGCCTGCCGGGCGCTGATGCAGGCCCAGCTGCGTCTCGGGTCGACCGCCGCCGCTCTCGCGGCCTACGACCGGTTGCGTTCGGGGCTGGCGTCGCGGCTGGGGGTCGACCCCTCCGGCGAGACCGAGCAGGCCTATCTCGACGCCCTGCGGGGCGAGGCCGGGGTCCCGTCCGCGCCCGAGTGGAGCCCGACGCCGCACCGGGCCTCCGTCGATCCGGGTAGCTCGGCCGAGCCGCCGGTCGGGCGCGAGGCCGAGTTCTCCCGCCTGCGCGGGATGTGGGCCGACGCCATGCTCGGGCGGGGCGCAGTGGTGCTGCTGCGGGGCGAGTCCGGGATCGGCAAGAGCACCCTGTGCCGAGCCATGTGGGGCGAGGCGGACGCGGCGGGCGGCATCGTGGTGACCGTGCGGTGCTCCGAGGCGGAGCGCTCGCTCTATCTGCAACCGATGGCCGAGTGCGTCCGCGAGGTCGTGGTCCGGCACCTGCCCGGCGCCGCGGACCTGCTCACCGTCGCCGAACGCCGGGCGCTCGCCGCCCTCGTCCCGGAGCTGGACCCGGCCGCCGACCCGCCGAGCCGCTCCGAGCTGCGGCGGCGGCGCACGATGGAGGCGCTGGCCGCGTTCCTCGGCCGGGTCGCGGAGGCGCGCCCGCTGCTGTTGTGCCTGGAGGACCTCGAGCACGCGGGCGAGACGACGATCGAGGCCCTGCACCACCTCGCCGGGCGCCTCGCAGACCGTCCGGTCCTGCTCGTCGCCACCGAGAACACGTCCGAGGACCGGCACCGGACCAGGGCGCTGCAGGACGTCGCGACGTCGATCGAGGTCGGCCCGCTGTCGCGGGACGCGGTGGCCCGGCTCCTGCGCGAGGCCGGGTCCGAGCATGACCTGGAGCAGTTCTTCACCTGGACCGGCGGATCGCCGCTGCTGGTCAGCGAGCTGCTGTGGCACCCGGTACCCGGTACCCCCGCCCGCGGTCGTCCGGACGTCCCGGCCTCGCTGCACGAGGCACTGACCCGGCGGTTGGCCGGCACCGCCGACGACGTCCGGGAGCTGCTGTCCCAGGCCGCGGTGTTCGGCCGGTCGTTCACCGTGGACGACGTCTCGGCCCTGGCCCGGCTTCCGATCGAGGACTGCGCGCACCGCTGCGAGCGTGCCGTCCGGGCCGGGCTGGTGGTGGCCGAGGGCGAGAGCTTCCGATTCGCCAACGACATCCTCCGCGAGATCGTCTACCACGAGTCGTCCCGCCCGGTGCGGACCAGCCGCCACCGCCGCGCCGCTCGGCTGTTCCTCGACCGCCCGGAGACCGCCGCACGCCACCACGCCGCCGCCGGCGACCACGAGGACGCGGCGCGGGCCTGGAGCGATGCCGCCGGCGCCGCCCACCTCATCTTCGCCCACACCGAGGCCGAGCGGCTGCTCACGCTCGCGGTCGAGCAGGCCGAGCGCGGCGGCGACCGTGGCCTGGCCGCGAGTACCCACCTGCGGCGCGGAACCGTACGCTGCGACCTGGCCCGGCACGAGGACGCGCGCGACGACCACGAGCACGCGCTGGGCCTGGCCCGTGAGCTCGGCGACGAGGAGCTCGAAGCCCGGGCGCTCGAGGCGCTGGGCTGGACGGCGCTCTACGCCCGCGACGCGATGGCCGCCGTGGATCTCGCCGAGCGCGCGGGACATCTCGCCGAGTCCGCCGCGGCCGCCCCGGGTGCGCGGCGCAGTTCGCTGCTGCTGCTCGGGCGGGTGCGGCACTGGGACGGCGACTACGACGGGGCCGCCGGCGCCTACGACGAGGTGCTCGAGGTCGGCGCACGCGACGCCCTGTCGGCCACCGCCGCGGCCTACCGGGGTGCGCTGTTGCAGCACATGGACCGGTTCGCCGAGGCCCGGGCGATCCTCGAGCGGGCGGTCGTGCTCTGCACGCGCACCGGGGAGTTCCGCACGCTGTTGCAGAGCCTGTTCTTCTGCGGTCTGGCCCGCGGCGACGTGGGCGACTTCGCAGGGGCGCTGCGGGCACTGTCGCGGGCCCGCACCCTGATCGACGAGGCCGGCGTGAGCTACTACCGGGCCGGTATCGAGACGACGACGTCGTGGCTGTGGCAGGAGCTCGGGCAGGTCGGCCGCGCCCGGGAGCACGCCGAGTTGGCCGTCGACCTGGCCCGCCGGGGCGGCGGGGCACTGGAGCTGGAGCAGGAGCTGCACGCGCTGCTCGCACTCGCCGACTGCGACCTGCTCGACGGCAAGGACGACGACGCCGGCGCGGGTGTCGAGGCCGCCGCCCCGCTGCTGGCCGTCTCGCTTCCGTTCCGCCCGCGCGCCGAGATGCGGCTGCTCGAGATGCAGGCCCGCTGGGAGCCCGAGCGGGCCGAGCAGCTGCTTGCGCACGCGCGCAGCTTCCGGTCGGCCAAGTACGAGGCGCTCGCCCTGACCCATCTCGGCCGGGACGAGGAATCCGCTGCGGCCGCGGCCCGGACCGGCTCCGACCTGGTGATCGCCTCGACCGGTGCGCGGTCCGAGCGCTCCCGGTCCCGGGACCGGATCTGCGCGGCGCTGCCCACCGAGATGCGCACGGACTTCGCCGAGCGCGGCAGGCTGTCACGGGGGGCCGGGGTCCGTCATTAGCTCGATGCTCATCGTCACGTGCGGGAGCCCCGCGTAGATCTCGGTCTCCCCCGCGGTCCAGCCCAGGCGTTCGAAGAACCGCTGGTTGGGCAGCTGCACGTGGGCGAGCATCGCCCGCCCGCCCGCGCGGCCCGCGGACGACACCGCGAACCGGACCAGCGGCCCGCCCGCGCCGATCGCGCGCGAGGACCGCAGCACCGCCAGCCGATCGCCCTGCCACAGGCCGGTGCCGGGGTCGAGCGGGTAGAGCCGGACGGTGCCGACCGGCACACCGTCTGACCAGGCAAGCACGTGCACGACGTCGTCCCGGGCGTCGTGGGCGTCGACGTCGGAACCGGTGAACACCGCCTGCTCCCCGACGAACACCGCGTGCCGGATCCGGTGGTGCTCGGCGAGCTCGTCCGGGCCCTCCACCGCGCGGCAGACGATCGGCGGGGCAACGGCTCGCGACCGGTCGGCCGCCGGCCGGGTCATGACAGGGCCGTGGGGCGCGGGCCGATCTGCAGCAGCGGCTTCTGCTGCTGGACGGCGTTGATCGCGGAGCAGGCCTGGCACCGCGCGCAGCCCGCGACGGCATCGTCGGCGCTCATCCCTTGCTCGGTCATGTGCGCCGCGACCCGGTCGTAGATGCCCGCGCTGTACTCCGCCGACGGCGGCAGCAGATCGGCCATCAGGCTGCCCGCGACCGGGCGCAGCGGCACGACGAACGGGTACACCCCGATGTCGACGGCGCGTCGGCACCCGTCGACGGTGATGTCCGGGTCCTCCCCCATCCCGAGGATGACGTAGGTCGAGACGCGGTTGCGCCCCCAGAGTTCAACGGCGCGTTCCCACGTGCGGAAGTAGGTCTCCACGCCGGTGCGGGCCTTACCGGGAGCGACCCGAGCCAGCACGTCCGGGTCGAACGTCTCGATGTGGATCCCCACGGCGTCCGCGCCGCCCATCGCGTGCACCTCGTCGAGGATCGCGAGATCGCGCGGCGGCTCGAACTGGATCTCCACCGGCAGCCCGCTGGCGTCCTTGACCGCGCGACCACAGCGCGCGACGTAGCGGGCGCCCCGGTCCGGTGCATTCGAGCTGCCGGTGGTCAGCGTGACGTCGACCGCCCCGTCCAGGTCGCGTGCCGCGACCGCGACCTCGGCGAGCTGCTCCGGGGTCTTCTTGACGATCGTGGCGCCGGAGTCGAGCGAGAGCCCGATCCCGCAGAACCCGCACTGATCCGGGGTGTTCCAGTAGTTGCACGTCTGCACGACGGTGCTCGCCAGCGAGTCCAGGTGCAGCAGCGCGATCTTCGAGTACGGGATGCCGTCCGCGGTGACCCGATCGTAGAAGCGGGGGCGCCGCGACGCCGCGACCCCGGCGAGCCGGTGCCCGTCGCGGTAGACGCCGCTGCCGCCGCCGTCCTCGGGCTTGAGCACGTAGGGCGAGCGGGCCGCCCGCTCGGTGCCGGTCGGCACGGTGACCGGCCGACCCTCCAGCCAGATCATCCCGGAGTCGGTCGGCCCGGCACCGCCGGTACGGGTCTCCACCGGGGTCTCGACCCGGAGCCCGTGGCTCTGCAGCGCCACGATCAGATCGGCCACCTCCGTCGCTGCCGGAGCCTGGTAGCCGGAACCACGTCCGCCGGTCATGTGCTCTCCATCGGGTCGGCCTGAGACGGTCGTTTACTTTCGATTACGATCGTCACCTATCGGAACCGGCGCCGTTCGAGCTGTCAAGTCGCGTCGCGATATCGGCTCGCCGGCGGTCCCGCTCGGCCACCCACGCCTCGCGGGTCCGGTACGCGGCCTCGTCCCCGTCCGGGCCCGCGAGCAGCTCGCCGGTGGAGGCGTCGAGGACCATCTCCCCGATCCGGAACGGCTCCTCCCCGAGGTAGGGGTCGGCCGTCGCGACCACCGCGCGCCCGGTCCGCACATGCATCTCGACGGTCCGGGTCAGCGACTCGTCCACCACCACCCAGGCCCGGCCCGCGGCCCGCGCGTCCGCGATCCACAGCGACCGACGCACCCGCGCAGCCGAAGCGGCGAGCTCGTCGGCGCGCACCGCACACGCCGCCGCAAGCACGTCCGGCTGGCCCTGGGCCCGCTGACCGGCCGACCCGGCGCCCTCGAGGAACGACGCCGGGTCCGCCTCCAGGGCCAACAGATCCTCCAGAGCCGCGGTCCGGCGCCGCAGCTCGTCGACCAGCTCGCCGACCGCCTCGACCGTCTGCCGGTAGGCCGTGCCGTCAGACATCGCCACCGGCCAGATCCGGTCGCCGGCCGCGCGCCATCGCCGCCGGGCCGCCGCGATCCGCGGGTCCTGGTACTGGACCTCGCCCATCCTCAACCCCCTCATCGGAGCCTCGTCCGGTTCCACGGATCGAGTGCGTCCACTATAGTTGATGAAACACCGGATCGTGGACGCCAGCACGCGGGAGTTGAGTAGGACCAGATGCCCAAGACCGCAGTGGTCGCCCTCGGCGGCAATGCCATCACCCGGAGCGGCCAGCCCGGGACGTACTCCGAACAGGCGGCCAATGCCCGTGCGATGGCGGTGGCGGTGTGCAGCCTGCGCGACGCCGGCTGGAACGTCGTCCTCGTGCACGGCAACGGCCCGCAGGTGGGCAACCTGGCCATCCAGCAGGACGAGGCCGCCGACGTCGTCCCCGCCCTGCCGTTGTTCTGCGTCAACTCGATGACACAGGGACAGCTCGGGAGCCTCCTGAGCCTGGCCCTGCTGGCCGAGGGCCACGGCCGGCTCCCCGGCGTCGTGTCCGTGGTGACGCACGTGATCGTCGACCGGGACGACCCCGCGTTCGGCCGCCCGACGAAACCCGTCGGGCCGTTCTTCGGCGAGGAGCAGGCGCGCGCACTGGCCGCCGAGCGCGGCTGGGAGATCGTCCGCGACGGGGAACGCGGGCACCGCCGCGTCGTCCCGTCGCCGCGCCCGGTCGGCATCGTCGAGGTCGACGCCGTCCGCGCTCTGATCGACCAGCACATGATCGTCGTCGCCGGGGGCGGCGGTGGCATCCCGGTCGTTGCGGGCGACCGGGGACTGGAGGGCATCGACGCTGTGATCGACAAGGACTTCACCGCGCAGCGCCTGGCCACCTCGGTCAACGCCGAGGCCCTGGTCCTGATCACCGACACCGAGAAGGTCCAGCTCGACTTCGGCACCCCGGACCAGCGGCCGATCACCGACATGAGCGTGGACGAGGCGATGAAGTACCTCGACGACGGCCAGTTCCCGGACGGCAGCATGGGCCCCAAGGTCCGGGCCGCCGTGCGGTTCGTACGCGAGGGCGGCACCACCGCGGTGATCACGACCGCGGAGCGGGCCGGGGCCTCGCTCGACGCCGGTGAGATGCCCGGGGACGACCTCGTCGGTACCCGGATCGTGGCGGCCCGCCGATGAGCGCCCTGGTACACGTGCTCCGCGACACCTATCTCGACTCGGTGGTACAGCTGTCCGGCACCCGGGCCATGCGCGTGGTCGAGGGCGTCGAGTGGGCCACCGCCGCGATGGCCACCCGGGCCAACCTCGCGACGCTCGAGGCAGAGGGTTTCGCCCCCTCGCAGTGGTCCGGGGCCGGCGCAGGCGATCTGATCCTGGCCGTGCGTGCGGACAGCGAGGACGCCGCCGCCGACGCCGTGCAGGCGGGCCGGGACACGATGTTCTCCCCCCGGGGCGACGCCGGCGGCTCCCCGGCCGACGCTGCGCCCCGGACCCTGCAGGAGGCGGTGGACCGTCAGCCGGGTAGCTCGGTCGCGGTGATCTCGGTCCCGGGCGAGTACGCCGTGCTGGAGACGCACAAGGCGCTCGGCGCCGGCCTCGATGTGCTCCTGTTCAGCGACAACGTGCCGGTCGCCGGCGAGGTGGAGCTCAAGGAACGGGCCGCCGGCCTGGGCCGGTTGGTGATGGGCCCGGGTGCCGGGACGGCGATGCTCGGCGGGATCTGCCTCGGGTTCGCCAACGTCGTCGGCGACCCGGATCAGCGTCGCGGCTCGGTGGCCGTCGTCGCGGCGGCCGGGACCGGCGCGCAGGAGGCTGCGGCACTGCTGGACCGCTTCGGGGCCGGCGTCGCGCTCGTGATCGGCCTGGGTGGCCGCGACCTGAGCGCCGCCGTCGGCGGCCCGATGGGCCGGCTCGCGGTGCGGTCGCTGGCCGCGGACCCGTCCGTGGACGCGGTGCTGCTGGTGTCCAAACCACCGGACCCGGACGTCGCGGCGACGGTGCTGGCCGAGGCCGGGGACACGCCGCTGGTCGCCACCCTGATCGGCCTGGACTGCGCCGGGGCGTCGGAAGGGGACCCGCGAGGCGTCACGCGGGCCTCGACCCTGGAGGGCGGGGTGCTCGCCACGCTGCGCCGCCTCGGGCACCCGCTCCCGGACACCGCGCAGGGACTGTCCGGCCAGGTCGAGAACGCGATCGAGGCACTGACCGACGAGCGGACCCTGGTCCGCGGCCTGTTCTCCGGCGGGACGCTGTGCTACGAGTCCCTGGTCCTGCTCGAACGCGCACTCGGACCGGTCTACTCCAACACCCCGATCGACACGTCGCACGGCCTGCCCGCACCGGAGGGGTCGCACGTCTGTCTGGACCTCGGCGAGGAGGAGTACACGAAGGGCCGGCCGCACCCGATGATCGACCCGGAGGCTCGGGTGGAGCACCTGCGCGAGCAGGGCGAGGCCGGCGACGTCGCGGTGATCGTGCTCGACGTCGTACTGGGCCACGGCTCGCACCCGGACCCGGCCTCCGAGCTCGGGCCGGTCTGCGCGGAGATCACCGGGCGCGGCGGGCCCCGGATCGTGGTCTACGTGCTGGGTACCGAGGGGGACCCGCAGGGCTTCGACCGGCAACGCACGGCGTTCGCCGACGCCGGGTGCGTGGTCACCGAGACCGCGGCGCGGGCCTCCCTCGCCGCGGCCGCGATCGCCCTGCGCGAGCCCGGGCTCGTGGGTACGGCGCTGTGACCGGAGACAGGGGTCTGGCGCTGGTCACCCACTCCACCTCGCCCCGTGGCGGGATGGTGCACACCATGGCCCTGGCCGAGGCGTTGCAGGCGGCGGGACGCCCGGTGCACGTCCTCAGCCAGGGCGACCCGGCGGCCGGCCTGTTCCGGCCGACCACGGTGCCGCACACGGTGTTGCCCGCGCCGGACCGCTCCGGCACGCTGAGCAACCGGGTGTTCGCCTCCATCGACGCGCTCACCGCCGCGCTGGCAGACCTCGCCGGCGACTACGACGTGCTCCACGCCCAGGACTGCATCGCCGCCCGTGCGGCGGCGCGGGTACGTGACGCCGGCGCCCCCGTCTCGGTGGTACGCACCGTGCATCACGTGGACGACTTCACGACACCGGCGCTCGTGACGTGCCAGCGGAAGGCGATTGTCGAACCGGACCGGGTCCTGGTCGTCAGCGAGCAGTGGCGCCGGATCCTGGCCGACGACTACGGCGTCGCCGCCGGCATCGTCCCGAACGGAGTGGACACCGGCCGCTTCCCGCCGGTCGAGGAGTCACGGCGGGCCGCCCTGCGCGCGTCGATCGGGGCGCAGCACCGGTTCCTGTTCCTCTCGGTCGGTGGCATCGAGCCGCGCAAGGGCACCCGGCACACGTTCGAGGCACTCGCCGACCTGAAGAGCACGATGAGCCCGTCGCCTGTGCTCGCGATCGTCGGCGGGCACTCCTTCCAGGACTACGCGGCCTACCGTGAGGAGGCCCTCGCGGCACTGCCGGAACTGGGTCTGACCCTCGGACGTGACGTGGTGCTGCTCGGCACTCTGAACGAGAGGGATCTGGGCGGCTGGTACCGCAGCGCGGACGCGCTCGCGTTCCCCTCGGTCAAGGAGGGGTGGGGGCTGGCCGTTCTCGAGGCGATGGCCGCCGACCTCCCGGTGATCGCCTCCGATCTCCCCGTGTTCCACGAGTACCTCGTCGACCGGCGCAACGCCCTGATGCCCACCGTCGCGGACCCGGTCGCGCTCGCGGGGACCATGCGCGAGATGGTCGACGACGCCGCGCTGCGCGACCGCCTCCGCGCCGGCGGTCGAGCGACGCTGCCGAGCTTCACCTGGGAGCGCAGTGCCGAGTGTCACCAGAGGATCTACGACGAGCTCCGGGCGGCGGTGGGCGCAGACCACTGACCCGCGTCAACCCTGTGTCGATCAGGGCGGACCGACGATCAGGAGTCGTCGGAGTCGGACTCGTCGGACCGGTCGTGCCCACACCGAGCCGACCCGCCGCCACTGCCGATGTCGGCCGGACCACCGGTTTCAGTCAGGCAGTGACCGTCCCGGACATAGATGCGCGGTTCGTGGGCTGGGGGTGCTCGGTCGCGGGCAGGGATGTCGAGGGGGTACTCGGTGGGGTCGGCGGGCTCGTCGAAGGACGGGTCCGGGTCACAGGGAGTGTGGCCGATCTCCGGGGGCAGGATTGGCTCGGGCGCGACCGGATACTCCCGGCCCAGTAGCGGTGACCGGTCCGCGGCCGGGCCTTGCGTAACCGGGCCGGCCTGCGCGCGGACGTCATCGACCGTCGTTCCGGGCCCGGTTCCGATCCCGGTCGCGTCCTCGCCGCCGCGGGTCGAGCCGTCACCGTCGCTGACCGTGCCGGTATCGCTGACCGTGCCAGTGCCGCCGTCGGCATCGCTGACGCTGTCGGCATCGCTGATGCTGCCGGCGCCGCTGGCGCTCTCGGGGCCGTTGGTGCTCTCGCCACTGGCGCTCTCGGTGCCGCCGGTGCCGTCCGCGTGTCCGGCAAGATCCTGGGTGCCGTCCGCGCTATCGCTGGCGCTCTCGGTGCCGCCCGTGCCGTCCGCGCCATCGCCATCGCCATCGCTATCGATGTCGTCGATGTCGTCGATGCCGTCGATGCCGTCGGAGCGGCCCTCCAGTCGCAGGTCGGCGTCGGTGGCGTCGGGACCGTCGGGGCAGGGCGTGCCGCTGCCAGCGGCGCTGCCGGTGTCGCCATCCTCGACGACAGCGCCAACGCCGGCGACAGCGCCTGTGCTGGCGACGGTGCCTGTGGCGGTGCCGGTGCCTGTGGCGGTGCCGGTGCCGGTGTCCGCCCCGGTGCTGGTGCCGGTAGCGCGCAGGTGCTCCCGGATCGCGATCTCGCTCGTGACGTCGACGTCGGTGTCGTCGGCCTCGTCGATGCCGCCGGCGTAGCGGCCGATC
>JAKDNL010000782.1 GCA_030451825.1 Pseudonocardia sp.
CGCGGGGCCGCACCCCCCGCCCCCCCACCCCCCCCCCCCGCCCGGGCCCGGCGGGGCCGGGGGGCGCCGCCGCCCCCGACCGCCCCGCACCCGACCGCGGAACACCGTCCGCACGCCTGCGGGTGCAGCGCGTCCGCCCGGCCTACCGCCAGGTCGCCGACGACCTGCGCGGACAGATCATGCGCGGCGCCGTCGCGGCCGGGGAGCGCCTGCCCAGCGAGCCCGACCTCGCCGTCGCGTTCGGGGTCAGCCGCAGCACCGTGCGGGAGGCGCTGCGCGTGCTGGCCAGCCAGCACCTGATCGAGACGCGGCGCGGGGTGCGCGGCGGGTCGTTCGTCGCCGCGCCGGACCCGGCCCGGGTCGTGGAGGACGTCGGCGGTGCGCTCGGGGTGCTGGTCACCACCCCGCACCTGCGGATGGAGGACCTGCTCGAGGCCCGCCTGCTGCTCGAGCCGGCGGCCGCCCGGCTGGCCGCGCAGCGCGCGGACGCCGAGACCGTCGAGGCGGTCCGGGTCGCGGCGCAGGCCCCGCGCGACCCGGAGGACCCGACCGGCTTCGTCCCGCACCTGGACTTCCACACCACGGTGCTGATGGCGACCGGGAACCTGATGTTCACGATGATGGGCCAGCCGGTGCACGACGTGCTGCGCACCCAGCTCGACCGGGATCGGGTCGCCCGCAGCGAGTGGGACGAGGTCGACGAGTGCCACCGCGTGATCGCCGGACACATCGCGGCCGGGGAGGACTCCGCCGCCGAGGAGGCGATGCGCGGGCACCTGCTGGACCTGCGCGTGCTCTACCAGCGCGCGGCTCGCTGGCGGGGGCCGGACCGCCGGACCTGAGCGACCGCTACGGCCCCGGGCCTCACGCGTCGTTTAGGGACTTGCGGGGGATCTGCGGGCCGTCGGCGCCGATCAGGTCGCGGGGCATCCGGCGGGCGAACTCGACCACCGTCGCGGACAGCTGCCGCAGCTGGTGGCGGACACCGTCGTCGACGAGCTCGCCGGCCGAGAAGTGCCCGTTGTTGGCGTAGACGGCGCCGGGGACGGCGTAGGCGCGGAAGAAGCCGATCAACGGTTTGAGCTCGTGCTCGATCGCCAGGAAGTGATGGTCGGTGCCGCCGGTGGCGACCAACCCGACCGGCTTGCCCTCCAGGGCGTCGTTCGGCAGCACGTCGAAGAGGTTCTTCAGCCGGCCGGTGTACCCGCCGCGGTACATCGGGGTCCCGACGATCAGCGCGTCCGCGGCGACGACCCGGTCGATGACGGCCCGCGTGTCACCCTCGTAGGTCGCCGGGTCCCGGCCGTCGCTGAACTGCACGTCGTGCTCGCGCAGGTTCAGCACCTCGGCCGCCAGGTCCGGATACGACCGGGCGTGCTCGATCGCGATCTCCACCGCGATCAGGGTCTTCGACGCCGACGACGGACTTCCCGAGATGCCCAGAACCTTCATCTGTGTGCCCGTGCTCCCTGCGTTCGCGCGTTCCACCGTGCCCGCCGAACGCTACAAGGGCGAACGGTGTCCCGCGCCCGTCCGCTCGCCGACACCCGGACCGGCCCCGGGATCACGGGCACCCGAACCGGCTCCGCGTCGTTGTACCGGGTACGGACCGCACCGAACCGCGCCGGCGGAGATGAAACATCTCCGCCCTCCGGAACGACAGTCCGTGTGGAGCGCCTTGTGGAGAGGTGGTCACGTATCGGCCCCGTGTCGGGGCCGATACCGGGCCGCGATCTTCGGCGACCGCTCACCGCGGCCGCCGACCCGCTCGGCTGCTGCACGGATCGATCACGAACGGGTTGCGATCCACGATTCATCCCTCCGCCGGGCAACCCCCGCGGGATCCGTCCCCCCGCTGTCGCATCGCGAGCCCGCCGCCGGTCCATCTCGGACGATCGGATGCCGGGCGCCCGCGGTGCAGGAAGATCACCTTCTCCGGCCGGCGCAGGCCCGTCGAACCTCCCGTCCACCGCGCCGATCGCACTGGACGGCCAAGCGGTACACCCGTTCGGCTGCGCCCTAACAGGTGATTGTTGATGACGCTACGTCCCGGACAGCATTCGCGGCGTGATCACCGGGTGGTCCGACGACGATCCGCGCTCCCCCGGAGCACCCGATTCCGAAGCGGAGTCACCACTCGAGGGGTCACACGTCCGAGACAGAACTGTGAAGGGAAGTGGATCCATGAACAATCGTGTTCGGATCGCAGTCGGTGCCGTGGTCGTCGGAGCGGCGACACTCGGGGTGTCGGGAATGGCGCTGGCCGGTACGTCGTCGTCGGACGACGGGCACTCGTCGTCCTCCGTGAACGTCACGTCCTCGTCCGGCGAGGGCAGCAAGCACAGCGACGAGCACGGCAACGACGGCGGCGACGGCCGGACCGGCCTCGTCGGCGGCCTGCTCGAGGGTGTCGGCGGCCTGCTCGGCGGTGTCGGCGAAGCCGCCGCACCGGTGGTCGACGGGCTGTTCTGATCGGGACCGGCCCGGGATCGACGTAAGGACAGTACGTAGATCCCGGAGCCGGCACCGCATTTTCCGCCCGTGGGTGCCGGCCCCCTGGGGAGGGGCCGGCACCCGGCCGGGCTCCCCCGGGCCGATCG
>JAKDNL010000156.1 GCA_030451825.1 Pseudonocardia sp.
GGCGCTGGCCGAGGTCGCGCTCTGCTACACCGCGGACCTGTCGGACCCGGCCGAGGACCTCTACACCCTCGACTACTACCTGCGTCTGGCCGAGCAGATCGTCGACGCCGGCGCGCACGTGCTGGCGATCAAGGACATGGCGGGGCTCTTGAGGCCGCCCGCGGCCAGGACCTTGGTGCGAGCGCTACGTGATCGTTTTGATCTGCCGGTGCACCTGCACACCCACGACACCGCCGGCGGGCAGCTCGCGACGCTGATCGCGGCGGTCGAGGCCGGGGTGGACGCCGTCGACGGTGCCGTGGCCTCGATGGCCGGCACCACGAGCCAGCCCTCGCTGTCGGCGCTGGTCGCGGCGACCGACCACACCGAGCGGGCCACCGGGCTGTCGCTGGCCGCGGTCGGCGACATGGAGCCGTACTGGGAGGCGGTGCGCAAGGTCTACCGGCCGTTCGAGTCCGGGCTGGCCAGCCCGACCGGGCGCGTCTATCACCACGAGATCCCCGGCGGGCAGCTGTCGAACCTGCGCCAGCAGGCGATCGCGCTCGGCCTGGGTGACCGGTTCGAGCTGATCGAGAACTGCTACGCCGCCGCCGACCGGATGCTGGGCCGGCTGGTGAAGGTGACGCCGTCGTCGAAGGTCGTCGGTGACCTGGCGCTGCACCTGGTCGGGGCCGGGGTGGAGCCGGCCGACTTCGAGAAGGACCCGGCCGGATTCGACGTGCCGGACTCGGTGATCGGGTTCCTGCGCGGCGAGCTCGGTGACCCGCCGGGCGGCTGGCCGGAGCCGTTCCGGACCCGCGCGCTTCAGGGGCGCTCCCCGGAGAAGGAGTCTGCCAGCCTGAGCATCGACGACCGCCGTGGGTTGCTGCCCGAAGAGGACGGAGGCGACCGTCGCGGGACGCTGAACCGGCTGCTGTTCCCCGGCCCGACGTCGGACTTCGAGAGCCACCGGGAGTCGTTCGGCGACACCTCGGTGCTGTCCACGAAGGACTTCTTTTACGGCATGGAGGAGGACCTCGAACACACCGTGCGCCTGGAGCAGGGCGTGTCGTTGCTGATCGAACTGGAGGCCGTCTCCGAACCCGACGAGCGCGGCTACCGCACGCTGCTGACCACACTCAATGGGCAGCTGCGCCCGGTGTCGGTGCGCGACCGGTCCGTCACGACCGAGGTCAAGGCCGCGGAGAAGGCCGAGCAGGGCAACGACGCGCACGTCGCCGCCCCGTTCGCCGGCGTGGTCACGCTGCAGGTCGCCGACGGCGACACCGTCGAGTCCGGGCAGACCGTCGCGACGATCGAGGCGATGAAGATGGAGGCCTCGATCGCCGCGCACCGCTCCGGGACGGTGTCCCGCCTGGCCATCGGCGAGGTCCAGCAGGTCGAGGGCGGGGACCTGCTCGTCGAGCTCTCGTAGTGCGCGCCTTCGGCGGTCGTGCGCGGATATCGCTGCCAGGGCAGCTGCCCGGGGAGACGACACAGCCGCGCACGGGGACATGACGCGGGTGATCGCCGGGCGGGCCGGGGGGCGACGCCTGGCCGTGCCGCCGTCCGGGACCCGGCCGACCTCGGATCGGGTGCGGGAGGCGCTGTTCAGCGCGCTGGCGCACGATCCCGGGCTGGAGGGCGCCGTCGTGCTCGACGTGTGTGCCGGATCGGGCGCGCTCGGGCTGGAGGCACTGTCCCGCGGTGCGGTGGACGCGGTGTTCGTCGAGTCCGACCGGCGCGCCGCGCTGGTGCTGCGGCGCAACGTCGCCGAGGTCGGGCTGGGCGGTCGGGTGCTGACCGGCCAGGCCGCGTCGGTGCTGGGGCGCCCGGCCGAGCAGGCGTTCGACGTCGTCCTGGTGGACCCGCCCTACGCCGTGCCCGATGCCGAGATCGCCGGCTGGCTCGCCGACGCCGCGGCCGGGGGATGGCTGGCCGACGGTGCCGTGGTCGTCGTCGAGCGTGCTCGTTCGACGGAGCCCTTCCCCTGGCCGGAGCCGCTGCACGAGGTCCGCGACCGCCGCTACGGCGACACCGTCCTGCACATCGGCACCCACGACCCGGCCACCTGACCCGGCCACCTGACCCGGCCTCGCCCCGTGCGATCCGAGGTAGCCGCCATGCGGGCAGTGGGGGAGGCGGGCCGGAGCATGATCGCTGTTAGGGTCCGTTCGTGCTGAGTACGCAGGTGCAGCGGTGAGGCGCGCGGTCTGTCCCGGTTCCTACGACCCGCCCACCCTCGGGCATCTCGACGTCGTCCGGCGCACGGCCGCGCAGTTCGACGAGGTCGTCGTCGCGATCCTGGTCAACCCGCGCAAACAGGGTCTGTTCGACATCGCCGAGCGCACCGCGATGCTCACCGAGATCACCTCGGACCTGCCCAACGTGTCCGTGGACTCGTTCGCCGGCCTGCTGGTCGACTACTGCCGCGACCACGGCCTCGGCGCGATCGTCAAGGGTCTGCGCGCGGTGACCGACTTCGACTACGAGCTGCAGATGGCGCAGATGAACCAGCAGCTCTCCGGGGTGGACACGCTGTTCATGGCCAGCAGCCCGGAGTACAGCTTCATCGCCAGCTCGCTGGTCAAGGAGGTGGCCTCCGGTGGCGGGGACGTCACGCACCTGCTGCCCGGACCGGTGCACACCCGGCTGGTCGAACGGATCGCCCAGCGCCGCAGCGAGTCGGCCTGAGCGTTGCCGCGAGTCCGACCGAGTCCCCGTTATCGGCGCTTTCCATGGTCAACGGGACACCAGTGCTGTCAGCGCCCCTTGCGACAGCACTGGTGTCCCGTTGACCATGGTGAGGGGCACGTGATGCCCCCGGATTGATCCACGACTGCGGGGCCGCCTGCCGCGGGCTCGCTTGACCTCGGAGGTCCGTCTCGCGCTCCTGGTGAATGATGATCTCACTGGCGTCGGCTGCCACGTGGCGCAGCTCGTTGACGGCCTCCGGCCCTGCCGCACTCGTGGCCCTTCGTGCGGCGCCGCGACACGGAAGCTCCATGAGTGCGGGCCGGGTCGAGGGGCGGCCCGCGGTGGGGGCCTCAACCCCGGCCTGAGCCGGACCTCGGATCACCCGGACGGCACTTGACACGCGGTGGCGCGCGGAATACCGGGACCCTGCCGATCGCGGTGAGAGGATCAGCAGCGTGTACCGGGTCTTCGAGTCGCTGGACGCGCTGGTGACGATCGTCGAGGAGGCGCGCAGCGTCCCCATGACGAGCAACTGCGTCGTGCCACGGGGCGACGTGCTGGAGCTGCTCGACGACGTCCGGGAGGCGTTCCCGGGTGAGCTCGACGACGCGCAGGACGTGCTCGACCGGCGTGACGACGTCGTCGCCGACGCCGAGCGTGAGGCCGAGGAGACCCGCTCCGCCGCGGCGTCGGAGTCGCAGGAGTCGCTGCAGAACGCCCGCACCGAGGCCGAACGGCTGGTGTCCGAGGCGCAGGAGGAGGCCGCGCGCACCCTCGCCGAGGCCCGTCACGAGGCCGAGTGCACCGTCGCCGAGGGCCGTCGGCAGTACGCGGAGCTCACCGACCGGTCCCGCGACGAGGCCGAGCGGATGACCCACGCCGGCCGCGCCGCACACGACCGCCTGATCGCCGACGGGCAGAACGAGCAGGCCCGGCTCGTGACCCAGTCCGAGGTGGTCCGCACCGCGCACGGCGAGTCCGCGCGGATCGTCGACGCCGCGCACGGCGAGGCCGACCGGCAGCGCCGCGAGTGCGACGCCTACATCGACTCCACCCTCGGCGAGCTGGAGAACGCGCTCAACGGTGCGCTGGGCACGATCAGCCGTGGCCGCAGCCAGATCTGGCGTGGCGGCGCCCCGGCGCCGCAGCAACAGCAGGCGCAGTTCACGGGCCGGTCGGGTACCGGCATGGACCTGATCGACTGATCGACACCGGCCGGCCGGCCATCCGCCGGGCCCGATCATGATGACGATCACAGATCGTGGACGATGGGCAGATGGTGACGCCCGTCCGACCCGCCCCCGCGACGACGCCGTCCGGGCTGACACCGGGGCAGCGGCCCGAGTTCGCGATGGCGTGTGCGGAGGCGGTGTCGGGCTTCGGTGAGGTCGTCGACCTCGTGCTGGTCGCCGACGAGGTGACCGCGCGCTCCGGCCCGGACCCGCGGGTCGCCACGCTGAACCGGCTCGTCGCGTTGCGCGCCGTCGTGGCCTGGGAACGGTTCGTCCGCGAGGTCGGCGCCCTGTCCGGCTCGGGCCCCTCGATCGAGGACGACGCCGGACGCCTCGCCTGCCTGGGACCAGACGGAGGCGACGACGGCGCGGCGCGCCGGGTGCTCGCCGCCGCGAGCGGCGGGCGGCTCCCGCAGGCCCTCTCGATCCGGTTCCCCGCCCCCGAGACGAACGCGTCGCTGACGTTCGCGACGGTCACCGGCGCGTCCGGGGATCTGGCCGCGGCCGTCGACTGGTGGGTGCGGACCCGGCACGGCGTGGCGCACCGGGGGCTGGGGCGCAACGTGGCCTGGCCGGTCCGCACGGTCGCCCACGACAGCGACGGTCGCTCGGTCGACCCGACGACCGCCCGGTTCGCGCTGACGATGTTCCTGCAGCTGGTCGACCAGTCGATCCGGGTGATCGCGCAGGAGGCGGGGATGGTGCGCGAGGAGGACCTGTGGCTGCCCGCGCGCTGGCTGCGCGGCGAGGGGAGCCGCACGCCCGACCGGCAGGACCACGGGGCCGGTCCGCGGCTCTGGGCGGGGGAGACGATCGAGTACACGGTGACTCGGACGGACCTGGCGTAATACTCTGCGTCGATGGCACGGCAGGTGGAGCCGGACCCGGAGACCTGGTGGGAGCGTTACGGCCACCGGCTCGAGGGCCCTCCGGTCCCGCCGAGAGCGGTGCCGGACGACCTCGGGCCGCGCAGCGCGCCGGGATTCGGCGAAACCGGTGACGCGGTGGGGAGAGGCGAGATGGTGACGGCACTGCCCCCGGACGGTCCGATCGAGCTGACCGAGGACTCCGTCCTCAGGCCGCGGGCCGCCCGCCCTCACGAGGGCTGGCGGCGGATGCTCTACGAGCTCTCCGGCGGCCGGGTCAACCCCGGCCGCAGCGACGCGGAGGAGTCCCGGGACGCGCTGCTGGCGCGGATCCGCGGTCCGCTGGCCGGGGCACACCGGGTGGCCGTCACCTCGATCAAGGGCGGGGTCGGCAAGACCACCGTGGCGACCTGCCTGGGCCTGACCCTGGCCGAGAACCGCGGCGACCGGGCCGTCGTGCTCGACGCGAACCCGGACGCCGGCACCCTGGCCGACCGGCTCACCGGCGACTCCCGGGTCACCGTGCGCGAGCTGCTCGACGACCTGGAGAAGATCTCCTCCTGGACCGACGTCTCCCGCTACACCAGCCTCGCCGGGCGGCTGCAGGTGCTGGCCTCGGAGCAGGACCCGGCCTCGGGCGATGCGTTCCGCAAGGACGAGTACGAGCGGGTCTGCGCGCTGCTGGGACGCTTCTTCAACATCATCGTCACGGACTCCGGCACCGGGCTGGTGCACTCGGCGATGGAGGGCACGCTGGGTCAGGCCGACAGCCTGGTCGTGGTCGGGGCGCCCACAGTGGACGGTGCGAGCCGGGCCAGCAAGACGCTGGACTGGCTCGTCGCGCACGGCCACGGCGAGCTGGCCCGGGACGCGATCGTGGTGCTGTCCTGCGACCGGTCCAGCTCCGAGGTCGACGGCGGGCGGATCCGCGACCACTTCCGCAGCCGCGTCCGCGCCGTGGTGGAGATCCCGCACGACCCGCACCTGGCCACCGGCGGGCGGGTCGACCTGTCCCGGCTGCGCCCCGCCACCGGGAACGCGTTCCTCGAGCTCGGGGCGCTGATCGCGGACGCGTTCGACGTCCGCGCCGGGCGCAGCTCATAAGCGCTCCCGCGTCGGGGCCCCGAGCGTCCCCGGTCCGGGGGCCGCGCGGCGAACCCGCTCGCCCGCGACGCGTACCCTGGTCCGGGTCATGAACACGCATCACAGGAGCACCCCCCGGCTCGACGAGAACGACCCGTGGGTGTTCAGCACCCGCGAGCTCGCCCGTCGCCCCGGCACCCGACGCACGGTCCAGAGGGCCGTGCCCGCCCCCACCGGTGACGAGGCGATCGGCCTCCTCGGCGTGCTCACCGTGCCCGAGGGCAGGGACGTCGCCCTGGACCTGAGCCTGGAGTCGGTGACCGAGGGCGTCTACGTCTCGGGTACCGCCTCCGCGCGGCTGGTCGGGGAGTGCTCGCGCTGCCTGGACCCGGTCGTCCTCGACCTCGTCGAGCCCCTGGGCGAGCTGTTCGCCTACCCGGACTCGGCGACCGAGGAGACGACCGACGAAGACGAGGTCCCGCGCCTGGTCGGCGAGCAGTTCGACCTGGGCCAGACGGTCCGGGACGCGCTGGTCACCGACCTGCCGCTGGCACCGCTGTGCTCCCCGGACTGTCCCGGCCTGTGCGCCGGGTGCGGGGAGAAGTGGGTCGATCTCGCGCCCGACCACGGGCATGAGACACTGGATCCTCGCTGGGCGGCGCTCCAGGAGCGCCTGCCCTCCGGTGACTGACAACGGTCACCACACGCCCCTGATCGGCACAGACTGATCGACACGTAGCTCGAGGAGATTCGCCGTGGCCGTACCCAAGCGCCGGATGTCGCGATCGAACACGCGCTCGCGCCGGTCGCAGTGGAAGGCCACTGCACCGACGCTCGTCGCCTGCTCGAACCGCGCGTGCCGGGAGCCCAAGCTCCAGCACATCGCCTGCCCCACCTGCGGCCAGTACGACGGCCGGCAGGTCACCCGTCCGGCCTGAGTGCCTCCCAGCGGTGGGTGACAAGAGCGTCACCGGTCCTGCGCGGGACCGGGCTCCTCTGCTGTCCGCGCTCGGCGTGGACCTCGGAGAGCCGATACTCACGCTGGCGCTGACCCACCGCTCGTACGCCTACGAGAACGGCGGGTTGCCGACCAACGAGCGGCTGGAGTTCCTCGGCGACGCGGTGCTGAGCATCGTCGTCACCGAGCGGCTCTACCTCGACCACCCGGACCTGCCCGAGGGCCAGCTGGCCAAGCTCCGCGCAAGCGTGGTCAACATGCACGCGCTGGCCGGTGTCGCCGAGGAGCTGCCGGGCGGTCTCGGCGCGTACCTGTACCTGGGCCGCGGCGAGGAGCTGACCGGCGGCCGGCTCAAGGCCAGCATCCTGGCCGACGCGACCGAGGCACTGCTCGGCGCCGTCTACATCGAGCACGGTCTCGAGGTCTCCCGCGAGCTGATCCACCGCCTGTTCGCCGGGCTGATGCACACCGCCCCGCTGCTGGGCGCGGGCCTGGACTGGAAGACCAGCCTCCAGGAGCTCACCGCGTCGGACGGGCACGGCGTGCCGGAGTACCGGATCGACGAGGAGGGCCCGGACCACCTCAAGATGTTCACGGCCACCGCCGTCGTCGGGGGTCGTGACCTGGGAACCGGGGTCGGGCGCACGAAGAAGGAAGCCGAGCAGAAGGCCGCGGAGCTGGCCTGGCGGGAGCTGTCCCCGGACGGCGCCGCGCCCAGCCTCGCACCCGGTGGTGGCGCTCCCGGCAGCCCTGCGTCCGGGCACTGAGCCCCGCCAGCACCGAGCCCCGACTACCGAGACCCGAGTACCGAGCGTGCCCGAACTTCCCGAGGTCGAGGTCGTCCGCCGTGGTCTCGCCGACCACGTGCTGGACCGCACCGTCGCGCGCGTCGACGTCGGGCACCTGCGGTCCGTGCGCCGGCATCTGCCCGGCCCGGACGACTTCGCGGCCCGCCTGATCGGACGCCGGATCCACGCCGCCCGACGCCGCGGCAAGTATCTGTGGCTCGAGTTCACCGACCCGGGTGGCAGCCCTGATTCTCCTCGCGGGCCCGCCGCCGGTGACGACGCCGTCCTCGCCCACCTGGGGATGAGCGGTCAGATGCTCGTCGCCGATCCTCCTCGCCCCGACGAGGCCCACCTGCGGGTCCGGATCACCTTCGACGACGACGGCCCGGAGCTGCGCTTCGTCGACCAGCGCACGTTCGGTGGTCTGTCGGTGCACCCGCTGGCCGACGCGGCCGGTGGGGGACTGGTCCCGGAGCCGGTCGCGCACATCGCCCGCGACCCGATGGACCCCGCGTTCTCGCCCGACGACGCCGTGGCCGCCCTGCGTCGCCGGCGCACCGAGGTCAAGCGTGCGCTGCTGGACCAGACCGTCGTGTCCGGGATCGGCAACATCTACGCCGACGAGGCGCTCTGGCGCGCCCGCCTGCACGGCACCCGTCCCACGGCGGCGCTGACCCGCGCGCAGGGCCGCGCCGTGCTCGACGCCGCCGCCGAGGTGATGTCCGAGGCGCTGGCCCAGGGCGGGACGTCGTTCGACGCGCTCTACGTCAACGTCAACGGGGACTCGGGCTACTTCGACCGGTCGCTGAACGTCTACGGGCAGGCGGACCGGGCCTGCCGCCGCTGCGGCACCCCGATCCGCCGGGACCCGTTCATGAACCGCTCGTCCTACACCTGCCCGCGCTGCCAGCCGCGCCCGCGGACCCGCCGCGCCTGAGATCGCTACAGCCAACCCTGCCGTTTGAACCCCAGGAACAGCCCCACGGCCAGCAGCACCATCAGCCCCACCGCGAACGGGTAGCCGGACGCCCAGTGCAGCTCGGGCATGGTCTCGAAGTTCATGCCGTAGATGCCGGCGACCAGGGTCGGGGCGAACAGGATCGCCGCCCATGAGGAGACCCGCTTCATCTGTTCGCTCTGCGCGATCCCGGCCTCGGTCAGCTCGGTCATCTTGTCGTTCTGCCGCTGCGCGACCAGCGTGGAGTTGACGGTCAGGATGTTGGTCAGCAGCTGCCGGAAGCCCTCGGTGCGCTCCAGCACGCGGGTCGCGTGGTCGATCACGTCGCGCATCAGCCTGCGCAGCTCCAGGTCGGTGGCGTCGCCGCCCTTGGAGAAGCGACCGCGCAGCTCGCCGAACATCTCCTGCAACGGCTCCACCGCGCGCTGGAACGCGATCACCTCGCGGGTGAGCTGGTAGATCCGCCGGGAGACGCCCGGATCGCCGTCGAAGACCTGGACCTCGATCTCGTCGATGTCGTCCTGCAGGCCGTCGAGGACCGGGCCGTAGTCGTCGACGACCTTGTCCAGCACGGCGTAGAGCACCGCGTAGGGGCCGTGGGCCAGCAGCCCCGGGTCGTCCTCGAGCCGCTTGCGGACCTCGGCGAGGTCGGGCTCCTCGGCGTGCCGGACGGTGATCACGAAGTCCGGGCCGATGAACAGGTGCACCTCACCGAGCTCGATCACCTCGACCGGGTCCACGTAGCGGGCCGGGCGCAGCACCACGAACTGCGTCTCGCCGTAACGCTCCATCTTGGGGCGCTGGTGGGCGTTGACGGTGTCCTCGACGGCCAGCGCGTGCAACCCGAACTCGGCGGCGACCTCGTTGAGCTCCTGCTCGCCGGGGCGCAGCATGCCGATCCAGCAGAAGCACTGGTCGACCGTGACCTCGCCGTTCGTGGCGTCGTCGACGCGATGGGCGCTGTCGTGCTGGCAGCCGCGCAGCGTGCCGAGGGCCTGGTCCAACGACTGGGGGTCGGCCTTGCGGCGGCCGTCGATGTAGACGGCATTGTCGATCACCGACATCGTGCGCTCCTTCCGCTCGCCGAACGGGCCCGGCGGTTGCGCGGGCCGGTCAGGGCACCCGCGATCCGTCGGCCGCTTCCCCCGGGACCGCTGCCCGGGGCCCACGTCGGCCCGCAAGCGAGCGTAACCGGCGGTCCGGCGTACGGGGCATGATCGGCGCAACCGGCACGGACGCGACAGATCTGTCGCCTTGATGGCGGTGTGCCCCAGCCTGACCGGTGGCCGGCAGCACCGCCGGTCACCGCCGCGACAAGATCGGCGGTCGTGTGCGTCAAGTCGCCGTAGCGGGTCGGGGTGGGTCGGGTTCGCCGCGCGCACGATTCGTCGGCTCCCCCGGAGGTACCGGTGGCGAGAGTTCGAGGAGTGTCCGTGGCCGACCTGGCATTCGCCCTGCTGCTGATCGCGAGCTTCGCGGTGTTCGCACTGTTGCTGCGCGGTCTGGACAAATTGTGATCACGAACCTGGTGGGTGGGCTGATCGCACTCGCTCTGCTCGTGTACCTGGTGTTCGCCCTGCTGCGCCCGGAGCGATTCTGATGAGCCCTACCGTGGCCGGGCTCCTACAGGCCGGCGTTCTCGTGCTGTTCCTGGCCGTGGCCTACAAGCCGCTCGGCGGCTGGATGGCCCGGGTCTACTCCGACCAGCGGCACTGGCGCGCCGAGCGCCTGCTCTACCGCGTCGTGCGGGTCGATCCCGATGCCCAGCAGCGCTGGACGACCTACGCCGCAGGCGTGCTCGGGTTCTCGTTCGTCTCGATCGTGCTGCTGTACCTGCTGCAGCGCCTGCAGCCGCTGCTGCCGCTGGGCTTCGGCCGCGGCACCGACGGCGCGACGACGGTGGCGCCGGCGATGGCGTTCAACACCGCCGTGTCGTTCGTGACGAACACGAACTGGCAGTCCTACGTCCCGGAGGCCGTGCTCGGGCACACCGTGCAGATGGTCGGGCTGACGGTGCAGAACGTCGTCTCGGCGGCGGTCGGGATGGCGGTGGCGATCGCGCTGGTGCGCGGGTTCGCCGCCCGAGGTGGAGACCCCACCGATGGCGGCCGGATCGGGAACTTCTGGGTCGACCTGACCCGGGGCGTAACCCGGATCCTGCTGCCCCTCTCGGTCGTGGCGGCGGTCGCGCTGGTCGCCATGGGCACCGTGATGTCGTTGCGCTCCGGCGTCGACGTGACCGGTGTGGACGGTGCGCGGAACACGATGCCGCTGGCCCCGGCCGCGTCCCAGGAGGCGGTAAAGGAGCTCGGCACCAACGGCGGCGGGATCTTCAACGCGAACTCCGCGCACCCGTTCGAGAACCCGAACGCGCTGTCCAACCTGTTCGAGATCTTCCTGCTGCTGGTCATCCCGGTCGCGCTCACCCGCACGTTCGGGATCATGGTCGGCGACAAGCGCCAGGGCCACGTGCTGGTCGCGGTGACGGGCGGGATCTGGGCCGTGTTCGTGGGCCTGACCTGGCTCGCCGAGACGTTCCCGAACGGCCCGGCCGCGCTGGTCGCCGGCGGTGCGATGGAGGGCAAGGAGCTCCGGTTCGGCATCCCCGGCTCGGCGCTGTTCGCGGTGTCGACCACCGGCACGTCGACCGGGGCGGTCAACTCCGCCCACGACAGTCTCTCCGGTGCCGGCGGTGGGATCGCGCTGCTGAACATGCTCCTGGGCGAGGTCGCGCCGGGCGGTGTGGGGGCAGGCCTCTACGGGATCCTGGTGCTGGCGATCATCGCGGTGTTCCTGGCCGGGCTGATGGTCGGGCGGACCCCGGAGTACCTGGGCAAGAAGCTGGGCCGGGTCCAGGTCACCTACGCCGCCATCTCGATCCTGGCGATGCCCGCGGTGGTGCTGCTCGGCTCCGGACTGGCGATCGCGCTGCCCGGAACCGGGGACGCCATGAACAACGACGGGGCGCACGGCTTCTCCGAGGTGCTCTACGCCTACGCCTCCGCCGCGAACAACAACGGCAGCGCGTTCGCCGGGATCACCGTCACCGGCGACTTCTTCCAGACCAGTCTCGCGGTCGCGATGCTGTTCGGCCGTTTCGTGCCGATCCTCGCGGTGCTCGGCCTGGCCGGGTCGCTGGCACGCCAGCGTCACGTCGAGCCCGGCGCGGGCACGCTACCGACCGACGGCGTCCTGTTCGGGGCGCTGGTCGGGGGCACGATCCTGCTGGTCGCGGCACTGACGTTCTTCCCTGCCATGGCGCTGGGCCCGATCGCCGAGGCGCTGTCATGACAACGCCCGCCAGCACCACCACAGCACGATACGAGAAAGGAACCGACGTGGTGAGCACCGAAGTACGGGACGAACCGCGCAGCGAGGCGTCGTCCGCCCCGGTGGCGGCCGGAGCATTCAACGGGGGCCGGCTCGTCGCCTCGTTCCCGGACGCCCTGCGCAAACTCGACCCACGGGTGCAACTGGGCAACCCGGTCATGTTCGTGGTCTGGGTCGGCTCGGCGCTGGTCACCGGGCTCGCGATCGTCGACCCGAGCGTGTTCGCGGTCCTGATCGCGGTCTGGCTGTGGCTCACGGTGATCTTCGCGAACCTCGCCGAGGCGGTCGCGGAGGGCCGCGGCAAGGCACAGGCGGAGTCGCTGCGTGCGACCAAGCGGGACACGACGGCGCGGCGCCTGAGGGCCGACGGGGGCGAGGAGCAGGTCCCCGGGATCGAGCTGACGATCGGTGACCTCGTCGTCGTCGAGGCGAACGAGACGATCCCAGGCGACGGCGACGTCGTCGAGGGCATCGCGACCGTCGACGAGTCGGCGATCACAGGCGAGTCCGCTCCGGTGATCCGGGAGGCCCGCGGCGCCCCCCAGGCCGGCACCCCCCC
>JAKDNL010000783.1 GCA_030451825.1 Pseudonocardia sp.
ATATCGTTCCGTTTCGTTACGGTCAATACGTTACGTTAATACGTTAAAGCATAACCAAACAGAACACAACGGTTTGGGCCGGAAGCGGGTTCGGCGAAAACCGGGCGAACGCGCCGTCGTGCTGTGCCAGGCTCGGGCGCATGGCCGCCGCTGCACCGCGCCCCGGGGGCCTCCGCCGGCCGGCCCGGGCGGCCGCGGTGCTGGTCGTCAAGGTGGCGGGGACCTCACGGCGTTCGCGTTTGACGACGACTACTCGTTCGGCATCCTCTCCTCCGGGGCTGCACCGCCTCTGGTTCGAGGCTCGTCGCTCACGGCTCGAGACGCGGCTGCGCTACACAGAGGTCCGCGCGGACAACCTCACGGCCGGGATGTCGCCCGCCCGCCAGTACGACACCCCTGCGACAGCCCGGCAAGAGCCGTCTCCGCACCCCTGCACGCCGAGCTCGATGCCGCTGGTACTCGCCGCCTACGTGGGTTCTCGACCGACGACGACCTGCTCACACAGCTGTTCGCGCTCAACCTCGACATCGCGGCCGAACCCGAGCACGCGCGAGGACCTGGGCCGGTGTAGGCACTTCGACTCGTCGCGCTGAGCTGAGTCGTCAGAAGGTTCGGTTCTCGACATTCAGAACGCCACACGCACACATGCGTGTTACCCGCACGTACCACCGCCACCCTGAGATCAGGAGGTGCGTGAGCACCGCGCCGGGATACGTGTTCCGGGTTCGGTTTAGACGCGGATGCTGATGCAGGCGATGTCTTGGTGCCCCGTCCTGGACGGTGGCGATCGCCCCGCACACGCGGGTCCCGACCTGGTCCCGACCTAGCCAGGACTCGAATATTCGTTCGCGTATGGCTATCCGCCGGACAGGGTGTCGGTGACCGGGTGCGGGCCCTCGAGGAGGTCGGCGGGTTCGCGGTGGCGGGTGGCCCAGCGGTCCAGCTCGCGGGCGCGCACGGTGGGCGGGCCGGTAAGGACGTCGGGCAGCTGGTCGTCGTCATGGGCCGGGCCGGTGGCGCGGGCGAGGTCGGTGTCCCAGCGGGCCACGGTCGTCGCCCACTGCTCGCGGGCGCGGTCGGGGTCGATGCCCAGGGCGTCGGCGATCTCGTCCCAGCCGACACCGTCGGCTCGTTCGGCGACGATCGCTGCGGCGAGGACGTCATCGACGAGGCGGCCGAGCTGGACGGCGGCGGCGGTGATCAGGCCGCCGTAGCCGTGCCGGCCGGGTTGGGTGGGTACGAGGGAACGGGAGTAGTCCGAGGCGACGCGGGCGGTGGTGGCGAGGGCGAGGTGCGCCATCGCGGCCGGCCCGAACGTCGCAGGCGGTGGCGGGTCGTGGTTCATGCTGCTCACTCAACGGCCCCCGGCCGGGCCCTGTCACCCCCCACCTCCTCAGCCTGTGGACAACCTCCGGCCGGGGCGACGCGGGACGGGAGGGCGGGGGTGCTTCGGGTGTAAGCACCCGCCGACCCCACCGGCGACGCGGTATCTCATCGGCACGACGGGTGTGGTGTGGCCAGCCGCCGGTGCGGTGGAGGGGTGGTGGTGCGTCGGCGGCGGCTCCGGCGGGGTCTCTCCTCGCATCGACGCTGTCGACGGTGCCCGAGAACCCGGTGGTGCTCCAGGCCCTGCGCTGCGCTCCGGCCGCTACGCGGTCACCTGACGGCGAGCCCGGACCACCACCGGAACCCCGGGCAGGACCCGTCGCGCCGACGCAAGGAGAGACCCCGCCCCACTCCCCTCAGCGCGGCTGTGCCGAGAGCGCACCCGGTCGAGCGGACTACCGCCGGCCCGGGCGGGCCGGACCCTCCGGGGGCCGGGCGCCGCCCGGACCCGGCCTCGCTGCGGAGAGCGGACGAAGACCCCCGCCGCGCCTCCCGGTCAGGATGTTTCCGCAGGTGGGAGGCTTGAAAAGCTTGACCCACCCCACCAAGTACGGTAATATGATAACAATAGCAAGGGAGATCGGCTCCGAGAGTCTGGGAGGACCCCGAGATGGCACCCACCACCAACGACGCCCCGCAGGCCGGGTCGGGCGGGCCGATCCTGCGGCACGTGGTGTACGAGCCTGCCGTCGAGCACGCCCCGGTGGCGGCTCCGGCTCCGGCGCCGGTCGAGCTGGGCGCGGTGGCCGCGCCGAGGCCGGTGGGTGTGGTCCCGGCCGAGTGGGTCGTCGACGAGGCGACGCGGCAGCGGATCACTCGGTTGGTCGTGGTGCTGCTGGAGGTGCTCGACGGGCGGCGGGCACCGGTGGCCGCGCTGGGCGCGGCGCCGGTGTTGCGCTACCTGGCCGTCTACAGCCGTCGCCGGGCGTTGAGCGCGTCGCGTGCACTGTCGGTGCGGATCTACCAGCCGCGCCCGTTCTCCGCCGAGGTCGCCGCGGTGTGCGTGATTGATGGGGCGTATCGGGCGGTGGCGCTGCGGGTGGAGCGCGACGAGCACCCGTTCGACGGCTACGCGTGGCGGGCCACAGCGCTGCGGGTCCTGTAGCGGCGGGGGCGGTGGGCCCCCCGTAGAACCGCGCCCCCCCCCCCCCCAGCCCCGCCCGGCCAGCCCCCCCACCCCCCCCCCCCCCCCAAACCCCAAACGCC
>JAKDNL010000157.1 GCA_030451825.1 Pseudonocardia sp.
CGGGCTCTCGCCCCCGCCGGTGGGGGCCCCCCCCCACCCCGGCGGGTTGGGGGGGGGGGGGGGGGGGGCCCCCCCCCGGGCCCGACACTCCCCCGATCTCCCGGCTGGACCGGTTCGAGCCGTGGCTGGACTACCTGGTCGAGCTGGGCTGCAACGGCCTCGCGCTGGGACCGGTGTTCGCCTCCGAGACGCACGGCTACGACACCGTCGACCATTTCCGGATCGATTCTCGTCTCGGTGACGACGCGACGTTCGACCGGCTCGTGGCCTCCTGCCGGTCGCGCGGTATCCGGATCCTGCTCGACGGGGTGTTCAACCACGTCGGCCGGTCATTCGGTCGGTTCGCCCAGGCTCTGGCCGACGGGCCGGACTCGGACGTCGGACGGTGGTTCCACTGGCACGGGCAGGAGCCGGAGGCGTTCGAGGGCCACGACCGGCTGGTCCGCCTGAACCACGACGAGCCCGCCGTGCGCGCACACGTCGCCGACGTCATGAACCACTGGCTCGACCGCGGCGCGGACGGCTGGCGGCTCGACGCCGCCTACCAGGTGCCGCCCTCGTTCTGGGCCGCGGTGCTGCCCGGCGTGCGCGAGCGGCACCCGGGCGCGTGGTTCGTCGGCGAGGTGATCCACGGGGACTACGCCGGGCTGATCGCGGAGTCCGGGCTGGACTCGGTGACCCAGTACGAGCTGTGGAAGTCGATCTGGAGCTCGTTCAACGACGCGAACCTGCACGAGCTGGCCTGGAACCTGAGCCGGCACGAACAGATGCTCGCCTCGTTCACGCCGCACACGTTCGTCGGCAACCACGACGTCACCCGGATCGCGAGCCGCCTGGAGAACCCGGCGCACCTCGGGCACGCGGTCGCGGTACTGATGACCGTCGGCGGGGTCCCCTCGATCTACGCGGGCGACGAGCAGGCGTTCACCGGCGTCAAGGAGGAGCGCGAGCACGGCGACGACGCGATCCGCCCGCCCTTCCCGGACACCCCGGCCGACCTCGCCCCGTTCGGCGCCGGCACCCACGAGCTGCACCAACGCCTCATCGGGCTACGCCGGCGCCACCCGTGGCTGGTCGACGCCCGCACCACCGTCGAGCACGTCACGGACACGATGATCGCCCTGCGCTCGGCCCCGCGCCACCACAACGACGGCGGCCTGGTCCTGCTCCTGTCGGTCGACGACGCCCCGCAGCGCTTCCCCGACGAGCTGCACGGCGAGGTCCTCGCCGAGGCGGCCCCGACCGACGACCCGCTCCGCCTACCCCCACACACCTGGCGGATCCTGGCCGGCTGACGCATCCGGAGCGCTCCGGGGATCCGTAGATTCACCCAGAGTCGACAAAGTGATCTAGGTCACGTAGCCTGGTTGGTGTATTCACGGTGTCGCCCCTGCCCCTGGCGGCACTCCTCCGCGTGGGGGCGTGTACCGGAGGACCTTGCCATGGCGCACAGGCACCTCGTCCCGGCCCCGCGGCCGAGCGCGGCGACTTTCATCGGCTCGTTCTTCGACGAGCCTGATCAGGCGCTGATCGTGCTGCGCGGCGACGTCGACGCCGCGACGGTGGACCGGCTCGGTGTACACATCGACGACGTCCTGGCCGCCGCGGCCCGGTTCCTCACCATCGACGCCCGCGACGTCGACCGCTACGCCCCGGCGTTGCTGAACCTGCTGGGCCGCACCCAGCACCGGCTGGGCCGCCACCACGGGCTGCTGCAGGTACAGGGGCTGCGCGACAGCCGGCTCACCGGCGGTGAACCGGCCCCGGCTGCCCAGCCCGAGCCGGATCGCCTCGGTCATACTCCGGCCCACCGCGATCGGCAGCCCGGCCACCTGCAGGAACTCCTCCTGCAGGGTGGTGTGCCCGGCATGGTGTAGGCACCACACAGCGAGCCGGTTCCGTCCTCAATTCAGATGAAGCCGGTCCCGCCGTCGGGCCCGGGCGTCGACGATGGGTGACCCGACCGAGCCGTCCCGCAAGGAAGGCCGCCCGTGAGCGCCCCGTCCCCCTCGGTGGTCCACCGGCACGTCGTGCTGCCGGCGCTGGTCGTGCTGACCGTGGTCACCGGGGTCGTGGACGCGGTCAGCTTCGTGGCCCTGGGCCAGGTCTTCGTCGCCGTGATGACCGGCAACATCGTCTTCATCGCCCTGGGCCTGACCGGGACCCCCGGAGCAACCCTGCTCGAACCGCTACTCGCGCTGACCGCGTTCCTGGCCGGCGCATTCGCGGCCGGTCGGCTGATCAACAGCCGGTCCGAGCACAGCGGGCGCGTGCTGTTCGCCGCGGTGGGCGTCGAGCTCGCCTCCGTACTCGGTGCGGTACTGATCGCGGCCCTGGGCCTGCACCTGGACAACCGGGTGGCCCGGCTGGCCATCGTGGTCCTGCTGGCGTTCGGCTTCGCCGTGCAGACTGCCTGCGTACGTCATCTCGGGGTCCGCGACTTCACCACCACCTTGCTCACCCTCAGCCTGACCGGTATCGCCGCCGACTCACGCCCGGCCGGCGGCCCCGGCGCCAGGCTGGCGCGGCGGTCGATCTCCATCCTGGCCCTGCTGGGCGGGGCGCTGGTCGGCGCGGCACTCGTGACCCGCACCGGGCTGCTGTGGCCGCTCGTCCTGGTCGCGACCCTGCTCACGGCCGTGCTCGCCGCTACCGCACGAAGCCTGCGCGCCACGACCGCATCGGACTGGGCCACACCCCGGCCCTGACCGGCGCCGGGCAGCAAGTCATGCCGTGTCCGGGACCGGGGGCGGGTCAGGCCCAGAGCTGGCCGTCGATGCCCTGGGCCGCCGTGCCCAGGTCGCCGGAGTAGGCGCCGGTGGAGAGGTACTTCCAGCCGCCGTCGCAGATGATCATGACGAGGTCGGCGGTCTCGCCGGCCTTGTGGGCCTTGTCCGCGGCCGCGATCGCGGCGTGCAGGATCGCGCCGGACGAGATGCCGGCGAAGATGCCCTCCTGCTCGACGAGCTGGCGGGTGCGGCGCAGGGCGTCGTAGCTGCCGACCGAGAACCGGCCGGTCAGCACGGACGCGTCGTAGAGCTCGGGGACGAACCCCTCGTCGAGGTTGCGCAGGCCGTAGACCAGCTCGCCGTAGCGCGGCTCGGCCGCGATCACCTGGACGCCCGGCTTCTGCTCGCGCAGGTAGCGACCGGCCCCGACCAGCGTGCCGGTCGTACCCAGCCCGGCCACGAAGTGCGTCACCGACGGTAGGTCGCGCAGGATCTCCGGGCCGGTGCCGCGGTAGTGCGCGTCGGTGTTCGCCGGGTTGCCGTACTGGTAGAGCATCACCCAGTCGGTGTGCTCGGCGGCCAGCTCCTTGGCCACCGCCACCGCCTGGTTCGACCCGCCCGCCGCGGGCGAGGAGATGATCTGCGCGCCGTACATGCCGAGCAGCTGGCGACGCTCCTCGGACGTGTTCTCCGGCATCACGCAGACCAGCTGGTAGCCCTTGAGCTTGGAGGCCATCGCCAGCGAGATGCCGGTATTGCCCGACGTCGGCTCCAGGATCGTGCAGCCGGGGCTGAGCAGGCCCTGCTTCTCCGCGTCCTCGATCATCGCCAGCGCGGGCCGGTCCTTGATCGAACCGGTGGGGTTGCGGTCCTCGAGCTTCGCCCAGATCCGCACGTCATCGGACGGCGACAGCGACGGCAGCCCGACCAGCGGGGTGTCCCCGACCGCCTGGAGCAGCGAGTCGTAGCGGGCCATCGGCTAGCGCATCCCGCCCGCGACGGCCGGGAGGATGGTCAGCGTCGAGGACTCCTGGACCGGGGCCTCGAGCCCGCCGGCGAAGCGGATGTCCTCGTCGTCGACGTAGATGTTGACGAAACGGTGCAGCTTCCCGTCGGTGATCAGGCGCTCCTTGATGCCGCCGTGGCGCGACTCGAGGTCGTCGATCACCTCGGAGACGGTGCCACCCTTGGCCTCGACGGACTTCGCGCCGTCGGTGTGGGTGCGCAGGATGGTGGGGACGGAGACGGTGACGGCCATGCGGAGGTACTCCTGGTCGGTTCGGTTGCCGGTGGTTGGCGGATCTGTCCTGGGCAACGCATCCGGGAGCGACGGTCATTCCACGCGCGTCCCCGGCGCGTGTGCGCTGGTGAGGCTCAGCGGTGGTCGGGGACGTCGTCGGAGCCGGTGTGGGCGAACATGTAGGACTCGACGACCTGGATCTCCTCCTCGGTCACCACACCGCCGGAGATCCGGAACGAGCGCAGGTCGTGACCGGTGTGGTTGATCTCGGCGTCGTCCCGGGTGGAGACGAGCACGTAGTGCGCCTCCGGCTCGGAGGCGTAGGAGATGTCGGTGCGCGACGGGTAGGCCTCCGTCGCGGTGTGCGAGTGGTAGATCACGACCGGGACCTCGTCGCGGGAGTCCATGTCCCGGTACAGGCGCAGCAGGTCGCCGGAGTCGAACTCGTAGAACGTGGGCGAGCGCGCCGCGTTCGGCATCGGCACGAACCGCTCCGGGCGGTCCGAACCCTCGGGGCCGGCGACGACACCGCACGCCTCATCGGGGTGGTCACGACGAGCGTGCGCGACGATCTCGTCGACGAGGTCAGCCCGGAGCACCAGCACGCGACCAGGATACGGGCTACAGGGAGCGGACGCGCACCCGGACCAGGGAGTCCTGCACGAACGTCAGCCACTGGTAGACGCCCAGGTGCGGGCCGCGCGGGTCGTCCTCGGGCAGCTGCTCGGGCATCTGCTCGCTGACGTCGAGCGCCGTGCCCAGCGCGAGCCGGACGTCGTTGAGCGCGCTCAGCCAGGAGTCGGCCGCCTCGACGTCGAGCTCGACCCGCCCGCCGGCCTCGGGCAGCGTGTCCAGCACCAGCTTCGCCGCGGCGTCCTTGGCCTCGATCAGCTCCGGCTCGTGCAGCGAGCGCAGGCCGGCGGCCAGGTCGGAGTCCTCGGAGGTGAAGTCGGGCAGCAGCCGCGCCAGCACCCGGTCGGTGGGGCGGCTGGTCGGGCCGGTGCGGATCCCGGTCAGGGCTGCCAGCTCGTCCTCGGGCTGCTGCGCGGCCCGGGTGCCCAGCATCTGACGGACCTCGGTGAACAGCCCGCGCAGCACGCCGGCCTCCTCCCCCGAGAAACCGCTGACGAACCGCAGGCGCTGCCCTCGGCCGGTGCGCTTCCAGCTGTTCACGAGACCCCCTTCACGAGCGCTGCATGGTCGCCCACAGGCCCGCCGCGTGCAGCTTCGCCACGTCCGCCTCGATCTTGTCCTTGTCCCCTGACGAGACCGCCGCACGCCCCTTGTGGTGCACGTCGAGCATCAGCGCGGTGGCCTTCGGCTCGGGATAGGCGAACAGCTTCTGCAGCACGTAGGTCACGTAGGACATGAGGTTGACCGGGTCGTTCCAGACGATGGCCTGCCACGGGGTGTCCGACGCGGAGGCCTCGTCGACGCCCGGGTCCACCTGCTCGGTGGGCGACGGTGACGGCGCGGACATGGTGTCCATGGTGTCACGGGCCCGCGCGGGCCCGGCACCGCGCATAAGGTCGGCAACCATGAACGGGCACAGCAGCGGAACGGCGCTGCTCACCGACCGGTACGAGCTCACGATGGTCGCCGCGGCACTGGCCGACGGCACCGCCGACCGACGCTGCGTGTTCGAGCTGTTCGCCCGCCGGCTGCCGGACGGGCGGCGCTACGGCGTCGTCGCCGGCACCGGGCGGCTGCTCGAGGCGCTCGAGGAGTTCCGGTTCGGCCCGGCCGACCTGGAGCTGCTCGCCCAGGTGCTGGACCCGGCGACGCTGGAGTGGCTGCGCGACTACCGCTTCACCGGTGACGTGGACGGCTACCCGGAGGGCGAGCTGTACTTCCCGGGTTCGCCGATCCTGACCGTCACCGGCACGTTCGCCGACGCGGTGATCCTGGAGACACTCGCGCTGTCGATCTACAACCACGACTGCGCGATCGCCTCCGCCGCGGCCCGGATGGTCAGCGCCGCCGCCGGGCGCCCGATGATCGAGATGGGGTCGCGGCGCACGCACGAGGAGGCCGCCGTCGCCGCGGCCCGCGCGGCCTACCTGGCCGGCTTCTCCGCCACGTCGAACCTCGCGGCCGGGCAGCGCCACGGCATCCCCACCGCGGGTACCGCGGCGCACGCCTGGATCCTGCTGCACGACGACGAGCTCTCGGCCTTCCGCAGCCAGGTCGCCTCGATGGGCACCGGCACCACGCTGCTGGTGGACACGATCGACATCCGACAGGGTATCGAGAACGCGATCGCCGCCGCGGGCACCGACCTGCACGCGATCCGGATCGACTCCGGCGACCTGGGCGAGCTGACCCGCCAGGCCCGCGATCAGCTCGACGACCTGGGCGCGACCAGCACCCGGATCGTGCTCTCCGGCGATCTCGACGAGTACGCGATCGCGTCGCTGCGCGCCGAGCCGGTCGACTCCTACGGCGTCGGGACCTCGGTCGTCACCGGCTCCGGTGCCCCGACCGGCGGGATGGTCTACAAGCTCGTCGAGGTCGACGGGCGGCCGGTGGCCAAGCGCAGCGCGTCCAAGGAGTCCCGGGGCGGGCGCAAGTCGGCGTTGCGCCGCTACAAGCCGACCGGCACCGCCGTCGAGGAGGTCGTGTACCTGGCCGAGAACCCCCTCCCGGCCGGGCCGCACGACGCCGTCCTGCCGGTGCCGCTGGTGCGCCGGGGCAAGGTCGTGCCCGAGGCGGTCGACCTGGAGGGGGCCCGCGACCGGCTGCGCGCGGCCCTGGTGTCGGTGCCGTGGGAGGGGCTCAAGCTCTCCCGCGGCGAGCCGGCGATCCCGACCACGTTCCACCTCGAGGGGCCTCGCCCCGGAACGCCCGCAGGAGCAGAAGTCGCGCGCTGATCGTGGTCGACGGCCGGAACGACGTCGGCGAGGTGGCCTCCCGGCTCAGACTCCGCGCATCCGGAAGGGGTCCAGCGCCTCGGCCAGGCGGACCGGGTCGCCGTCGAGGCCGGGGGCGTGGTGGCTGCCCTCTGCCTCGGCCAGGCCGATGCAGCGCGCGCCGTCGAACAGGCCGCAGGCGTAGCGGACGGTGTCCTCGCCGAGCTCCAGCACGCCGATCCGGAGCTGGTAGATGTTCGGGTACTCGACCTCGGCGCGGTACTGCACGGCCAGCGAGCTGGGCGACAGGCCGTCCAGCGGACCGCCGGTCGGGTAACCCAGGACGTCCTGGTGCAGCTCCGCGAGGCCGTCGAGGTACCAGCCGGCGAGCGCGACGTTGTTCACGTGCCGGTTGGTGTCGAGGTCGCCGAAGCGGGTCCGCACGTCCACCCGGAACGGGTAGTTCTCCCGGACCAGCCGCGCACCGCCACGGTCCGGGCGCTCCGAGGCTCCGACGTCGACCTGGATCGTGGCCAGCGCGCCGCGCACCTGGTCCGACAACGGGGCCGGGCCGTTCGACTCCACGTACACGCTGACCGACTCGCCGGTCGCCACGCACTCCTGGCCGGCGAACACGGCGTAGGCGTAGGTGAACGAGGACACGCCGATGTGGCTGACCCCGATCCCGATCCGGTAGCGGCCGGCCACCCGCAGCGGGGCGATCACGTCCACCCGCACCGCGGCCAGCAGCAGCTTGACCCGGGCCTGCAGGCGGGCCACCAGGTCGGCGCCGAACGCCTCCCGCTCGACGGCCACCCGGGCGTCCTCGAACCAGCGCACCAGCGCGTCCCGGCCGATCCTGCGGCTCGGGTCGAGGTCGGAGTAGCGGGCCTCGTGCTCGATCAGCACGGGGTAGAGCGAGGGGTCCTGGCGTGTTCCCGAGAGGGTCGTCTGCGTCGATGTCACGACCCCATCGTGCCGTCATGACGCAGCTCACCGACCACCCGGCCGGGAAGGATCACACGTGGGCTGGGCCATTCGCACGAACTGTTCGCCGGAGGTTCACCTCGTGCGTGACGCGGCGCGCGGTTCCCGGGTGTGCCCGGGCGGCGGGTTCGCGGGCACCGCCCCGGTAACGTTCCCGGGGTGCCCGCCACCACGGCCCCGACCGTCTCCTCCCGGGATCTGCCCGGCGTGGCCGAGCTGCTCGAAGCGGCCGTCACCGCCGTCGGCGGGAGCCGTCGCGAGGGCCAGGACGCGATGGCCGACGCGGTGCGCCGCTCCCTGTCCGGCGGCGAGCACCTGGCCGTGCAGGCCGGCACCGGTACCGGCAAGTCGCTGGCCTACCTGGTGCCCGCGATCCGGCACGCGATGGTCCGGGAGTCCACCGTGGTGATCTCCACTGCCACGATCGCGCTGCAGCGCCAGCTCGTCGACCGGGACCTGCCGCGGGTCGCGAAGAGTCTCAAGCCCCTGCTCGGGCGCGCGCCGACGTTCGCGATCCTCAAGGGCAGGCGCAACTACCTGTGCCTGAACAAGCTGCACGGCGAGGACATGGGCGAGGACCCGGCCGAGGAGCAGCTCTTCGACGCGTTCGCGATCTCGGCGATGGGCCGCAACGTCAAGCGCGTGCACGACTGGGCCTCGGACACCGAGACCGGGGACCGCGACGAGCTCGTGCCCGGCGTCCCGGACGCGGCGTGGCGGCAGGTGTCGGTGACGGCCCGGGAGTGCCTGGGCGCCACCCGCTGCCCGGTCGGTGAGGACTGCTTCGCGGAGAAGGCCCGTGCCGAGGCCGGGCGCGCGGACATCGTCGTCACCAACCACGCGCTGCTCGCGATCGACGCGATGGGCGACGCGTCGGTGCTGCCCGAGCACGACGTCGTGGTCATCGACGAGGCGCACGAGCTGGTGGACCGGGTCACCGGGGCCGCCACCGCGGAGCTGACGTCGGGCACCGTGGCCGCGGCCGCGCGGCGCTGCGGCAAGCTCGTCGACCAGGCACTGGCCGACCGTCTCTCCGAGGCCGGTGAGGGCCTGGGCATGGTGCTCGAGGACGCTGCGCCCGGGCGGTGGGAGACGCTGCCACAGGCCGCGGCGGGCGCGCTGAACTCGATCGTCGAGGCCGCGGCGGGATGCCGGCAGGGACTCGGCTCGCAGCGCAAGGAGGACCCGGAGCAGGCCACCGGCCGCAAGCTCGCGCTCGCGCTGCTCGACGAGGTGTCCGAGACGGCGATCCGGCTGACCAAGACGTTCGACGAGAAGGACCCGGCCAAGCGCTGGGACGTCGTCTGGCTGGGCGAGCAGGGCCCGGACGGCGCCCGCTACAAGGTGTTGCGGGTGGCCCCGCTCTCGGTCGGCGGGCTCCTGCGGGAGCGGCTGTTCGCCCAGCGCACGACCGTGCTGACCTCGGCCACGCTGGCCCTGGGCGGGTCGTTCGACGCGCTGGCCCGCCAGTGGGGTCTGCCGGCGGAGAAGCCGAAGGAGAGCGGGTCGGAGAAGGCGGACGTGTCGGCGTCGGACCCGGGGCACGGGCCCGTGCAGGACCCGGACGCGCCGCGCTGGCGCGGGCTCGACGTCGGTTCGCCGTTCGCGCACGGGCGCAGCGGCATCCTCTACCTGGCCAAGCGACTGCCCCCACCCGGGCGCGACGGTCTCGCGCCGGAGTACCTCGACGAGATCGCCGGGCTCGTCGAGGCCGCCGGCGGGCGCACCCTGGGCCTGTTCTCCTCGATGCGCGCGGCCAAGCAGGCCACCGAGGCACTGCGCGGGAAGCTCTCGACGCCGCTGCTCTGCCAGGGCGACGACGCGACGATGCTGCTGGTCAAGCGCTTCGCCGAGGACGAGGAGACATCGCTGTTCGGGACCCTGTCGCTGTGGCAGGGCGTGGACGTTCCGGGCCCGTCGCTGTCGTGCGTGATCATCGACCGGATCCCGTTCCCGCGCCCGGACGACCCGCTGGTCGCGGCCCGGCAGAAGGCCACCGACGCCCGCGGCGGCAACGGCTTCCTGTCCGTCTCGGCCACGCACGCGGCGCTGCTGCTGGCGCAGGGGGCGGGACGGCTGCTGCGCGGGATGGACGACCGCGGCGTCGTCGCGATCCTGGACCCGCGGATCGCCACCGCCCGCTACGGCGGCTTCCTGCGCGCCTCGCTACCGCCGTTCTGGGCGACCTCGGATGTGGCGAAGGTGCACGGCGCCCTGCGCCGCCTGCGCGGAGCCTGAGCCCTCCACCCGGGGCTGCGGTGTCCCGGGGCTGCGGCGTCCCGGGGGCTGCGGCGTCCCGGGGGCCACGGCGTCCCGGACCCGAGTCGGCTCGCGGGTCTCGCGAGGGTTGCTCCGTGAGATTTCGTTCGTGAACTCTCTCGGTTCACGAGCGAAATCCTGGAGAGCGACCTCCCGGAGAGAGTCCGGGGCGGCGCCGGAGCTCCCTCAGGAGCCGGACGCGTCGAGCCCGATGCAGGTGACCGTGCCGGGGTCGACCTCGGTGAAGCCGGCGTCCTGGACGGCGACCACGGTGCCGGCGCCTGTGCTGGTGCTGGTTCCGACCTTCGCGAGCAGGGCCTCCCACTCGGCCCGGGTGGTGTCGCGGACCGCGAAGTCCGGCGCCGACGTCCACCCGCGCACCGCGGCCAGGATCATCGAGGCGTGACCCACCTGGGCGGCGGCCTTGCCCACGCTCATCTCGGCGTACGGGTTCAGCACGATCACGGGCCGCCCCGCGCGCGGCGGGCCCGGCGCGTCGGGTTCGAGGTCCGTCCCACCGATCTGCAGGCGCGAGACGATCTTCGGGACGTCGTCCACCGGTCCGGGTAGCAACGCCCTGGCCTGCGCCGGGCCCTCCCCCACCGTCACGCCGGGCAGCTCCTGCACGGCGTCCCAGTGCGCGCCGCGCGCCCGACGGGCGATCTTGCGGATCCGCCCGTCGACCCAGGTCCGTACCGGCTCGTCCCACTCCCCGCCGGACCCGGCGCGCGGGTCCAGGCAGACCGCCAGCGCGGCGCCGGCGGCGGCCTCCAGCAGCGCCGTCCGGGACGGCTGCGGGTCGCGCTCGATCCGCAGGATCACCGGCATCGCGCGCACGATCCCGTCCGCCTCGGGCGGGACCTCCCCGGGCGCATCGGCATAGCGGGAGGCCAGGAGCGACAGGCTCACGCGATGGGAACCCGCCGCAGCACGCCCTCGGCCTCGTCGGCCGCCTCGACCTCGTTGCGGGTGATGCCCAGCACGAACAGCACGACGTCGAGATAGGGCACCGACAGCGCGGTGTCGGCGACCTCGCGCAGCGCGGGCTTTGCGTTGAACGCGATGCCCAGCCCGGCCGTGGACAGCATGTCGATGTCGTTGGCACCGTCGCCGACCGCCACGCACTGCTCGATCGGGATCTCGTGGGCGTCGGCGAAGCGGCGCAGCGCGACGGACTTGCCCGGCCGGTCCACGATCTCCCCGGTGACCCGCCCGGTCAGACGGCCGTCGATGATCTCCAGCTCGTTCGCGGCCGCGAAGTCCAGCCCCAGCTCGTCCACCAGCCCGGCGATGACCTGGCTGAAACCACCGGACACGACGCCGCAGCGGAAGCCCAGGCGCTTGAGGGTGCGGATCGTGGTGCGCGCGCCCGGGGTCAGCTCGATCCGGGACGCGACGTCGTCGACGACCGAGGCGGGCAGGCCCTCCAGGGCCGCGACCCGGCGGCGCAGCGACTCGGTGAAGTCCAGCTCCCCGCGCATCGCCTCCTCGGTGACGGCCCGGACCTGCGCCTCGACATCCGCGCCGGCCCGCGCGGCCAGCATCTCGATGACCTCGCCCTGGATCAGGGTGGAGTCGACGTCGAACACGATCAGCCGGCGGCTGCGCCGGGCCAGACCCGCCCGGGACACGGCCACGTCGACGCCGGCGCTGCGGGCCACGCCGACCAGCCGCTTGCGCAGCGTACCGGGCGGGTAGTTCTCGGCGCCGCCCTCGGGTTCCGGAGAGACCATCAGCTCCAGGCCGGTGACCGGGTAGTCGGCGATCCGGCGGATGGCGTCGATGTTCGCTCCGACCGCGGCCAGCTCGGCGGCGACCGCGCCGAACGCACGGGCGGTGATGGGACGTCCGAGGACGACCACGGCGTGCGTGGAGCCCGGACGGGGCTCCTGCTCACCGTCGGACTGGAACTCCATGTGCACGGCCATGTCGATGCTGTCCATGGCCGACCCGACGGCGTCCTGCAGGCCTTCGGGATCGGCGTAGGGCACCACGAGGGCGCCGAGGGTGAGCCGGCCGTTCACGACGACCTGCTCGAGGTCGAGAAGCTCCACGCCGTGCGCGGTCAGTGCGGCGAACAGGACGGAGCTGACTCCGGGGCGGTCCGGCCCGGTCACCGTGATCAGCACGGTGCCCCGGGCCGTCAGTGCTGTGTCGTTCTGAGTGGCAGGGCTCACCCGATCAGACGGACTTCGGGTCGTCGTCCGGCTGGGACTCCTTGCCCACCACCTGCGTGGCGACCTCGGCCACCTGCGCGTGGCCGCCGACGTGCGCCTCGGCGCGCGCCCTCTCGACCAGGTGCGGGTAGTGCAGGTCGAACGCCGGACGCTCGG
>JAKDNL010000784.1 GCA_030451825.1 Pseudonocardia sp.
AGATCATCACCAGAGGTGCGCCGCTCCGCGAACTACCTCATCTCCCTGGCATTGCGGGCGCCTGTCCGTCCCGGAGATCACCCGGCTGCTCGCGACCGAGGGCGTCGCGCGGATCGTGATCACCACCGACGACCCGGGCACCTACCGGGGCGTCGCGCTCGCCCCGATCGCCACGGTGGCGCACCGCGACGACTTCGCCGCCGCCGAGGCCGAGCTGACCGCGCTCGACGGCGTCACCGTCCTGATCCACGACGACCGCTGCGCGGCCGAGGAGCGCCGTCTGCGCAAGCGTGGGCAGCTGCCGACGCCGGCCGAGAAGGTCGTGATCAACGAGCGGGTGTGCGAGGGGTGCGGGGACTGCGGGGAGAAATCGACGTGCTTGTCCGTGCAGCCCGTCGGCACCGAGTTCGGCCGCAAGACCCGGATCCACCAGGCGTCCTGCAACTCCGACATGTCCTGTCTCAAGGGCGACTGCCCGTCGTTCCTGCTGGTCGAGCCCGGTACGCGTGGTCCCCGCGAGATCCCGGAGCTGCCGGTGCGCCTGGTCGAGCCGACCCGGCGGCTGACCGGGGACACGACGCTGCTGCGGATGCCGGGGATCGGCGGCACCGGCGTCGTCACGATCTCGCAGGTGCTGCAGAGGGCCGCGTACCTCGACGGCTCCTACGCCGCCGGGCTGGAGCAGACCGGCCTCGCGCAGAAGGGGGGCCCGGTCGTGTCCGACGTGCGGATCGCCAAGGCGCCGTTCACCGGCTCGCTGCGGGCCTCGCGGGCCACCGCGGACGTGCTCGTCGGGTTCGACCTGCTCGGAGCCGTGGACGCGGCGAACCTGGCCACCGCGCGGCCAGGGCACACCGTGGCCGTGATCAACACCGCGCTGGCCCCGACCGCGGCGATGGTCACCGGGCGGGTGGTGCTGCCCGGCTCGCCGGACGACTCGCTCGAGCGGATCGCCGCCGCCACCGGCCCCGCCACCCTGCACCTCGACGCCCAGTTCCTGTCGGAGTCGCTGTTCGGCGACCACATGCCGGCCAACATGATCCTCGTCGGCGCCGCCTACCAGCACGGCGTCGTGCCGATCGGGGCGGAGGCGATCGAGGACGCGATCCGCCACGGCGGCACCGCGGCCGAGAAGACCCTCGCCGCGTTCCGCTGGGGTCGCGCCGCGGTGATCGACCACGACGCCGTACTGGCCGCCGTCGCCCCGCCGGCGCGGCCGACCGTCGAGGTCGGGGCGGGCGCCGCGGATCTCGCGCGCGCCCACGCCACCGGCGCTGACCTCACGGCCGTGCTCGCCACCCGGATCGCCGACCTGGAGGGATTCCAGGACACCGGCCTCGCCCGCCGCTACGCCGACGAGGTCTCCCGGGTCACGGCGATCGCGACCGGTCGCACGGACACCGCGGCCGGTGAGGCGGTCGGCGTCGCCTACGCGACCGGGCTGCACAAGCTCCTGGCCTACAAGGACGAGTACGAGGTCGCCCGGCTGCACCTGGACCCGGTCGAGCGGGCCCGCCGCGACGCCGAGTACGGCCCGGACGCGTCGGTGTCGGTGCTGCTGCACCCGCCGGTGCTGCGCGCGCTCGGGATGAACCGCAAGATCCGTCTGCGCGGCCGGACCGCCGAGGTCGCGTTCCGCGCTCTGCGCGCGGGTCGCGGGCTGCGCGGCACGCCGCTCGACGTGTTCGGCTACGCGACGGTGCGGCGGGTCGAGCGGGAGCTGGTCGGTGAGTACCAGTCCCTGGTGCGCGACGCCCTGACCCACCTCGACACCGCGACCGCCCCGCTGGTCACCGAGATCGCCGGCCTGCCGGACATGATCCGCGGCTACGAGGACATCAAGCTCGCCAACGTCGAGACGTTCCGGGACCGGGCCCGGGAGCTGCGCGACGAGCTCGACGCGCGGTAGCCGGACGGGAGGCACCCGCGGCGGGCGGGGGGCGAACACCCACTGGCACCGGTCGACCGGCGGCCGGCTCGGCCCGTCACGGGGACTGTCGCGGGTGAGATGACGTGTGTGGTTCTCCGCCCAGCTGGGAGAACCACTGACGTCCTCTCACCGGTTCCCGAGGGCGTCGCCCGCGAGGGGCGATCGCGGTCCGACTGGTCCTGGGCCGAAACTTGAGCGCGTAGAAGAAGCCTCGGGCACCGGTCACCACGTTCGACGAGCACCCGTGGGCCCGAGCGAAGCAGGAGGAGGGCGAGCGCACCCCGCGCAAGTCCGAGACCAACCGCTGGAACGCCGGCAAGGACCTGTCCTTCACACCGCTGCGCCCGGAACGGGTCCTCGAGGCGCTACGACTACATGGAGGGCGCCCGCTTCCGCCACACCACCCAGTTCGTGCGCTGGCGCGACGACCGCGACCCGGCATCGTGCACCTACGACCAGCTCGAACACCCCGTCCGCTTCGACCTCGCCGAGGTCCTCACCGGCGGGTGAGCGCCCTGGTGATCCGCTGTCCAGGAGTGGACACGACACCCACTGTCGTCTCCGCTCCCGGACCATGGATTACCCATCCTGCGATCGGCCCACCGTCCCGGCGCCCGGCCCGCTCCGTCCCAGCCGTCCACGCCGCCCG
>JAKDNL010000158.1 GCA_030451825.1 Pseudonocardia sp.
GCTCCGCCCGCGTCCAACCCCGGAGGTCGCCGTGTCGGCACCCGCCCTGGTCACCACCACCACTGCGATGAACGCCCTGCACCGCAACCGCGCCCAGGTCCAGCGCCTCATCAAGGCGAACCTGCTCAAGGCGCCCCGCCACCACGGCCGCACCCTGCTCCTGGACCCGGAATCTCTGCAGGCCCTGGCCGCGCGCCACGCACTGCCCGACACCGGCAACATCACCGGCACCGACACCGCCTATGCCTTGGCCCTGCACCTGGGACCGCGCCGCCCCGAGCAACACCCGATCCGCTTCGGCCGCGACTTCAACGGGTGGGACAACGACACCGACAACGTCGACAACCAATGGACCGGCTGGTGGAACGCCGGCGAAGCGATCGCGGCCGAAGTCTGCGCCGCCCGGCTGCCACTACTGCCCGCGGTCAGCGGCTTCGTCGTCGACGTGCGGATGGCGACCGGCTACGACGTACACCCGCTCTACCCGGGCCTGGTCCGGTTCACCACCGCCACCCCGGACGAAGACCTGCGCGCCCGGCATGCCGAGGCCAGCTTCCTCCCGGCCGCCGGATCCCCTTGGCAGCGACTCTGGACCCCTGCCGACCTGCCGAGGCTCGCGGGCAACACACAGGGGCCCCTCGACCAAGGAAGGGCACCCCACGATGCGTAGCCGAGACCACCTACGCCTGGTCGACTCGAGTGCAACCCCCGGCCCGGCAGCGCAGGAGCCGACCCCGCAGGCGCGACTGGCGCGGATCCGCCGGGCAGCTCCGGCCGCCACGACCAAGGTGCGGGCGCGCACCCGCGCGAGCCTGGACGGGTTCAGCGTCGACGACATCGACACCTTGGCCGCGCGGATCCGCGAGCAACTCGACGGGCACGCCCGCCGCGCCGCCGAGGGCTCCGCCACCGAGCAGGACGCGGCCACCGCCGCGGCGCTGCGCACCGCGCTGGCCGCCCACGAGGAGGTCCTGGACTGGCTCATCGAGACCAACACCTGTATTTATCACGGACAGCTCGGATGACCGGCCAGCACGACAGGACCGCCATCGAGGCGGTTGCGGTCGGGGAGCTCCCCGCCGACCCCGGCCCGGACCGCCGCGACGATCCGGCCTGGCGGCTGGCCACGGCGTTCGTGCTCTCCCGCCGCTCCCGGCACACCCAGCGCGCCTACGCCTGCGACATCCGCGACTTCTACTCCTGGTGCGCCCGAACCGGTGTCGACCCGATGCGGGCCCGCCGGGTGCACATCGACGCCTACGCCCACTCCCTCGGCCAGCCCCAACCCCGCACGGGGCGCCCAGCCGCGGAGTCGACCATCGCGCGACGGCTCTCCACCCTGGCCGGGCTCTACGCCTACGGCGTCGCCGAAGAGATCCTTGACCGGTCACCGCTGACCGGGGTCGTGCGCCCGCTGGTCGGGCAGGACTCCACCAGCACCGGGTTGGACCGCGACGAGGTCGGCCGGCTCCTGGCCGCCGCGGCCACCGACGGGGCCCGGGCGCACGCGCTGATCAGCCTGCTCGCGCACAACGGGTTACGCGTCGACGAGGCGCTGTCCCGCGATGTCGAACACCTCCAGACTGAACGCGGGCACCAGGTGCTGCGGCTGCGCCGCAAGGGCGGCCACACTGCGACCGCGCCGCTGGCCCCACCGGTGCTCCACGCCCTGGACGTCTACCTGGCCGGACGTACCAGCGGCCCGCTGTTCAGCACCCGCACAGGGCGCAGGGTCGACGAACCTGCCGCCTGGCGACTCATCCGGCGCCTGGCGCGCCGGGCCGGGCTGCCGCAGGCCGACCGGATCAACCCGCACAGCCTGCGTCACACCTTCGTCACCGCCGCGCTGGATGCCGGGGTGGCGCTGCGCGATGTCCAAGATGGAGCGGGGCATTCGGATCCGCGCACAACTCGGAAATACGATCGGTCCCGGCACAATCTGGATCGCCACCCCAGCTACGCGGTATCCAGCTTTTACGCCACCGGCCAGGCCGCCGCCGCGGCAGACCGCGACAGCAGCTGAGCCCCGGGTCCTTGGTGCGCCTCCTCCGCCCCGCCGACTCAGTGGCCGCGCTCGAGGGCCCAGGCGAACATCGTGGGGAGCGCACGGATGAGCGTGGGTGACGACGCGCTGCAAGACGCCCCACAAGGTCGTGCGCTGTCGCCGCGGGTGATGGCGTAGCCGCCATTCTTCTGAGCGAGCAGATCCAGGGCGGGTCTCGGCGCGGCGGCCGAGCTACCGAACATGGACTAAGTTCTTATGCGGATGTGAGGACCGCTCTCACTGCGTCGCGAAGGAGCCAGAAGGCTATGCCAGATGTTCTCGTTGCCGGCGGCGGCGTCGCGGGATGCACCGCCGCACTCGCCCTGGACCGAGCCGGAGTGCGCACGGCGATCCATGAAGCGCACCCGACGTCGACCGAAGACCTTGGTGCATTTCTAATCATCCCCAGTGGCGGCGTTCAGGTGTTGGGCGAGCTCGGCATTCTCGATGCGGTCGATCAGCACGCCGAGTCATTGACCAACATCAGCGTTCAGAGCCCGGACGGCTCGAAAACATTCGTCTCCCGCCCCTTAGCCGGCGACGGCTCCGCTGATTATCGATTGGTCCCCCGAGGGCGCTTCTGCCAGGTCCTCCAAGACTGCGTTCTGGAGAGAGGTATTGAGATCCGCCGCAGTGCCCGCCTCATCGCGGTGTCTGGCGAACTTGGGTCAACCACGGGCGCCTTTGAAGATGGGGGCACTCATACGGCAGATCTGATCGTCGCCGCGGACGGGCTGCGATCGACATTGCGCCGCTTTATCAACCCGGTGGATCCGCCGCCCCGGTACGTTGGTCAGCGCCTGTTCTGGGGTTTCAATTCCCGCACTGACCACGGCGAACTCAACACTATGCACGTGGGATCCAGCGACAACTCCGCATTCGGGTATATCCCGACTGCCAGCGGAACATCCTGGTTCGCTCGGGTTACCGGTGCTGAGCTGTCACGAGCCGAGCTTCATGACCCGGACTTCACCGCGTTGCTGTTCGACTCCCTCACCGGTGTTCCGCGAGATATCGCCAGCACGTCGTCGGAGATGCTGGTGACGAACTCCTATGATCTTCCGTGGGTGGAGAACTGGTCCGCCCACGGGGTCCTACTCCTCGGTGACGCCGCGCACGCTGCGGCGCCCGCGACTGGGCAAGGCGCTTCACTCGCCTTGGAGGATGGTCTCGTTCTCGGCAAGGCTGTCCGCGACCACGACGTGTCGGCGGATGCGTTAGCTGCTTTCGAGACTGCACGCCGCGGTCGGGCCCAGGCGAACATCGTGGCGAGCGCACGGATGAGCGTGGGTGACGACGCTCTGCAAGACGCCCCACAAGGTCGTGCGCTGGAGCCTGCCGAGGCGGCGACCCAGATCCGATGGAACCTCCCACTAGCCGTCTGAAGGGACCGTCAGCGGTTCGCTAGCCCTGTGGGGCTGGGCCGGGGGCTTCCGCGTCGATCACCTCGGGATCCAGACCCTACCGATCGCCGGCGCCGGATGGCGTTCGCGAGGGCAACGAGTGCGTCGGCGTCAGCATCCCCTCGTTCGTCGTGGTCGGCCGGCGCTGCGATCGCAACGGCTCTGGCTAGCGGCCCCTCTCCACGTCGCGAACGGTCTACCGCGTCGAGTACGAGACGGGCTTGCTGCTCGATGTCCAACGGTTCATCGCCTCCATCGTCGTCGACGACGTGGGGGCTCAATCGCCAAAGGCCGTCGCGGCACTCAATGGCACGCCGACGGTACCGGTATCGCAACGACGGGCCAAACAGCAAGAGTTCACCAATAAAGCTTCTCGACGGATACAGAGCGATGGCCGGGTAGATTTCGTAGAGTAATTTCCAGAGGGGTCTCAACGTCAGGAAACGCCGTTTGATGACCATCAGCGATCGGAATCGTGTCAGCGAGGTTCGGGCGGCGACGAGCGATAGGCCGACCAGGAGGGTCACGATCCCCAGGAAGTTGAGGGCAATCCGCACCATGTCGAAGGTCGGCCCAAAGTCGCGCTCATGGAGCCAGAGCCCAATCAGGGCAGGCGTGCGCATCATCGGCCCTCCGATCGCGCACATTCCCATCCCGATCGAACAGGTACGGAATGTCCATTGCCAATCCCGTGGCCGACCCTGACCCGCCTTCCAGGCTAAGACCGTCGAGCCGATCGTGCCGTAGAACATGTAGACCTGGATGATGAGGTGGGTCGCATACGGCCACGCCGACACCTGGCTGCCGAGTTGATCGAACAGCGGCAACCCATCCGGGGGGGGTGTGAGCATCCATGCTGTGACCAGCAGTACAGAGAACGCCGTAGGAACTAGAGCTTGGACGCGCAGGGAAGTCAGCCACGAATCGCGGAGCGCGATTCCGGATGCGAAGAAGTAGATGAATCCACTGAAAAAGAAGATGAGCGCGATGTAACTCAGGACTGCAGCGAGCCCAAGCCTGACCTGGTCAAGGAGATCCGCGACAGCCTCGCGGTTGAACGTATTCGACACGAATGCAGTACCGAATAGGGCGGCGACTGCGATGCGGCCCGACGTCGGCGTCGGCGTGCGAACCACGGCCAGAATACGCCAGGCGGTGATCAGGCCTAGAAATATCCAGGTCCCGAGCATCAGGTTCGAGAGCGCCATTACGTGGTCCGTTCATACCCTGGGTTGTGACTCCCAGACCACGCCACCAAGGCCGGGGCAACGATTTCTTACAAAGCCGCAGAGCGAGGAATAGTGATCACCAGCCCCACGGGTCGTCGAACGCTTGCTCGAGACGGCTGGCGGGGGCATCGTCCGGGCGGCTCGAACTGTGATGGCCGGTCAGGTCGGTCACGACCGAGGCAAACACCTCGGCCTCCCACTCTGCGGCGGTGTTGTAGCAGGTTCGACGAAGAGCTCGTTGCACGACGTGCGCTGGCAGCGACGGCACGAGGGTGTCGAGTACATCGTCGCCCGCCGGGGGCTCGCCCTCGTGATCGAAGAGTATGTGGCCGATCTCGTGACGGATGATGTGCCGCTGGTGCTCAGCCGTGGCGTCCTTCTCGTACATCACCAGGTCGGCGCTATCGGTCTTCAGCCAGAGCCCGAAAGCCGAGGTGTGGGGGAACGAGCGCGGCATCAGAACGATGGGCCGCTGCCGGTGCTCCCCGAGTCGCTCGCAGAGAAGTTCGACGTCGGGCGAGGACGGCATGTCCAGCCCTCGCAGCATCGCCAACGCTCGCCGCCGGATCGAGCTTTCGCCGAGCGCCGGCCGGTTCTGCTTTGCCATCACGCGACCTCCACAATCGACCGTGGGGTATTGATCATAACCACGCGGACCACTCCCGAAGCGAGTTCAGGCTGTCCCCTGACGAGGTCAGCTCTCACTCACGTCGTCGGTCGGGGAGGTGTCTGTCGCCTGGAACCGCCGCCGTCGGGTCCGGCTGGCCGGTGAGTCTGAGCGCTGGGGCAGGCCACTGACGGTCGCTCTGAGCCAGCTCCGCATCGAGGGATCCAGATCCATCGCGCGGGCGGCGATGTGCCGGACGTCGGCATCGCGCATAGCCGCCACGAACTGCAGGTCGGCGAACATCTCGTCGGCGTACTCGTCGTCCTCGATGAAGTACGAGGCTGGGATCTCGAAGAACCGTGCCAGCGCACGCAGATGCCGGAGCGTGGGGTTGTTCCGCTGCCCCGAACGCAGCGCGGCAAGGTAGTTGATGCTGATCGTCGGCTCGCCGACCGTGCCGTTGTTGACGAACCAGTCCGCGACCTCACTGTTCGTGTAGGGCCCACGGTCTGCTGGGTGCAGCGCCTCAAAGGCCTGGTTGATCCGTTCCGCCAGGGATCGTTTGCTGCCGTCTGTCCCCGATTCGCCCACGTCGCCTCCCGGGCCGGTGTTGGCAAGGCACCACTGACCATGTCACTTCGCCCGTAAACCAGCAAGCACGGGCGTGTGTGGAACTGGAGGCCCTGCCCACACCTCCGTAGCAGTGTAGCCACTGCGCGGCTGGCCCCGCGCATGTCTCCAAACCAGCAACAGCCCTCCGAGAAGGCTGGTCAGTGGGGCCTGAACCCCGAGACATCACGAAGATCGGAGATCGGCGACTACAGCGAGACACACACTGACGTGTGCGTGGAGCGAACTTAACTACCCACGTCAGTATTGACAGGAGTCGCAGGTCTGCTCAGACTCGGAGCTGTGCCCGGGGGGCGCCAGCGAGTCCCACGCGGTCCTGGCGGCGGGCAGGTAGGGGGGCAGTCAGGTCAGACAACGAGCTGAGGGAGCGCAGCGTGAGTTCGGAGCCCACTGCGGCAGTGCCGCCGGTTCGGGAGAACGGGTCACGGAGCACGCCACCGGGCCAGCGCGCCCCCTGCCTAACGAGGTGATCACCATGGGAGCACCCCCGACCGCATCTGCGGCTGACGGACCGTCATCGAGCGGCAGGACCGCGGACCAGGATCGATCCTCGCAAGAGCAGCTCGATCCGAGCATGCCGCGGGCGGAGGTGAGCGAGATGTTGACACGGGCACTGCTCGACGTCGCGACCGCAACCCTGCGCGCAGCAGCGCTGAATGTGACGAATTCTCGGGATGGTGTGGCGTCAACCAGGTCGGTGGCCGCCGAGCTTCACGACGCGGAGCCGGCGCTGGAGCTAGCCAGGGCTGCGTTGGCGGCCTTGACTGCGCCGCTGCAACGCGTGATCACGGATAGCGAGCCACCCCATCGCCGGGAGCCTGTATGAGAGCTGCCTGGCTTCTGCTGCCGCCGTCGTCCATCGCCGATAGATACCCCCTCAGGTTTGGGGAGACGGTCCGACCGAGGGGTGAGCCGGCCCACGCACCAGCAGGTTGTCCACGAGCGTTGCGACCAGGTGTCGAACGTCTGGGTCGAGTCGATTCAGTCTGACGATGAGGTCGTTCAGCTCCGGGTTTCGAGCGGCGGTCAGCAGCTCAGCCTCCTGAGCTGTTAGAGCGCCCTCCGTCATCGGTGCGAAGTAGGCCAAGGGGACGCGGAAGAACAGAGCCAGGGCAACTACTAACGCGAACGAAGGATTCTCCCGACTCCCTCGTCGCAGTTGCTGGAGGTACGGGCGTGAGACCGATGGACCGCCTACCTGACGGAGACCCGCCGCAACCTCTTCGAGGGTGTAGGGCCCGCGATCGTTGGGATAGGTCGTCAAGATCAGACGGTCGAGGTGCTCGGCGAAGCTGACCCTCCGTTCCTCGGCCATCCCATGCCCTCCACACACTGCAGCGTGACCAGCGTCCGCCGCGGTCATCGTCACAGCCACTCTCCGCATCTACAACTCCCAGCGTCGAAGAACGTTACGTGCATCTGCACGCGCACCTGCACGCGCGCGTGCGGCCTCGTAGGCCCGGCGCCTGAACCTCCGGCTGACGCACCTCCTCTGCACTGGTCAAGCACATGACTTAAGCCATTGACAAGACCTCTATGTCTTAGCAACATCTATGATCACAAAGTAGCTAGCAAACAGGTCCCCTGTGAAGTAGCGGAAGAGGTGATGTTCTGTGCGGACCCTGTGGGCAGCCCCGCCACCAGCAACTCGGCGACGAGACGGGCGGCGAGTCACGCATGGACACCACGGCAAGTTCTTGAGCCTCAGCGCGGTCAAGCCCCCTCGGCGCCTCTCCCTCGTCGCTCCTCATGCCTAGGCGATCTCGGGGCCCGGCCGCGACGAGCGATGGCCCTCGGTGGCGAGTTGCACCAGGCCTGGGCGAGGAGTGTGGCGATTCGGGCGCAATCCTGTCGGCTACCGCCGGAACCCACGGTGCACCACCGTGGTCTTCATCCACGACCTCGCCAGTCCGGAGCGAGCGCGAACCCGAGCTGTTCTCCCACCAGCCCGCCGAGGCGCCGCGGCGCACTAAGCGCGCGATCGCGGCCGAACGCGCAGATTCCGAGGGGGCGCCTCTCCGGCGCCCTGGCGATGCGGCCCATGGGGCTGATGCGAGCGCACCCCCCGCCACAGGTGACACATGCGGGCTACCGGACGCGCCCGGGGTACGGGGGAATTCGCAGGACGAGCGCCCCTCGAAGGCCCCGGATCACGACCCGGAGATCGTCCCTGCCCAGTCGTGGCTCGGAGACAGTCCGGTTTCAGCACCCGCAGCTCCTTTGGCAGCTCAACGATCGCGCACTGCCCAACACGTAACCCGTCCGTCCGCCGCTAGGACCGAACGGGCGTTGATGCGGTCGGTGCGGTCGCTGGAGCCGATCGGGGAGCTGGAAGCCGCCTCGTTCGCCGGGCGGTTCGCGGCGGACTGGCAGTCCTGGGATGAGGACACCCCGACCCGGCGAGCAGAGGTACTGCGATCCCTGCTTGCTGATCCCCGGGCCTGTACCTGGGGGTGGTCGGGCGAGGGCAGGCAGCGCGCGGATTCCCCGCTTCCGGGCCGGATGGAGTTCCGGTCCGAGATCGTGGTGTTCGTCGAGGTCACCGTCCGTGTGACCGCCTACGCGCGCGCCTGCCCTCTGCCCGATCCCGATCCGGTGCGCACCGAGGAGCCCTACGGGGTGATCGCGGAGTCGAGCGCGCCGCCCGAGTGCGACCCCCGGTGGATCGGAGGTCAGGCGCGCTGGGTGCGCATGACCGTCCCGGTTACCCGCAGCAGTGACGACGGCCGTCTGGTCGTCGACCCCGAACTGGTCCCCGACCCGTCGTCTTGAGGGAAGTCATGTCGCAGAACAACATCAAGCCGAACTCATCGTCATGGGTCGCCGATCCCGGAGCGCTGGCGTGGGCAGCCCCACGCGGCCCGGAGCCGGCATCGCCGGCGCGCGCTCCGGAGCAGCCCGACGTCGCGCCCGCTGCTGAGCCAGAGCGCCCATCCTGGTCATTCGGGGAGCAGCCCAGCCGAGCCACTCCCCCGACACCGGCCGAGCCTCCCGCTCAGCAACGCAGCGCATCGCCGCCGACGAGCGAGCCCTCGGCGCCCGCGGCGACCTCCGTGGCCCCCACCGGTCCCAGCCCAGCGGGCCCGCCTGCCGGGAACCAGAACAGCGAGCCACGCCCGCCCGCGGCCCCCGGTGGTGGGTTCACCCCGCTCTCGACCGAGGGCATGGTCCGGGTGCGGCGCACCCCGCCACGCGACGGCTGGCGCTCGGCGGTCTACAAGCTCACGGCCGGCCGGATCAACCCCGGCCTGTCCGAGGTCGAGGAACGCCGCCGCGCACTGCTGACCAAGATCCGCACCCCGCTCGCCGGTCCGCACTCGGTGGCTGTCGGGTCGATCAAGGGCGGCATCGGCAAGACCACCGTCGCCTCGCTGCTGGGATTGGCGTTGGCCGAGCACCGCGGGGACCGGGTCATCGCGATCGACGCGAACCCCGACGCCGGCACCCTCGCGGACCGTCTCGTCGGCGAGGGCGCGGTCACCACGACTATCCGCGACCTGCTCGACCAGATCGACGAGGTCCGCACCTCCACCCAGCTCTCGGGCTACACCCACCTCGCCGGGCGCCTGCAGGTCCTCGCGTCGGAGCAGGAGCCCGAGCTGTCGGAGATGTTCTCCAAGACCGACTACGAGGCCGTGCTGCGGGTGCTGTCGCGGTTCTTCGAGTGCCTGATCACCGACTCCGGCACCGGGATCGTGCACTCGGCCATGCAGGGCACCCTCGATCACGCCGACTCGCTGGTCGTCGTGGGCGCCCCCACCCAGGACGGCGCCTCGCGTGCCGCGCGCACCCTGGACTGGCTCACCGCGCAGGGCTTTCACGAGCTCGCCCAGGATGCGGTGGTCGTGCTCTCCTGTGACCGCTACTCCCCCGACGTCGACATCGCCCGGATCCGGGACCACTTCCGCTCGCGGTGCCGCGCGCTGGTCGAACTTCCACCGGATAAGCACCTGTCCACCGGCGGGCTCATCGACCTCGACGCCCTCGCCCCGAACACCCGCGACGCAGCACTCGAACTTGCGGCCGCGGTCGCCGATGGCTTCCACGGTCGCCGCACCCGCGGTCTGGCCTCGCACGGCTTCCGGTGATGGGCCCGAACCTGCTCGCCTCGGCCTCACTGGCGGCCGCGACCACCCTCGCCGCCGCGGCCGGGACCACCCCCGCCGCTGCCCCCGCCGGCGACGTGTCCTGCCCATGGCGGATCACCTCGGTACACGTACTCGCCGAGCTGACCGGCGACGACTCACCGCGCGCGCAGGAACTGCGCGAAGCGCTCGTCGGGGTCGGGGCGAACGAGCCCGGCTTCGTACCCACGCAGTGCCTCGACAGCTCCGCAGGAGAGAACCCCGGCGGTGGGCAGTCCGGTGATCAGGACGACAGCTCCGGTGAGCCGGACAGCGACCAGGACACGGGACAGGACGGCGATGCCGGCAGCGGGCAGAACAACTCCGGCGGGCAGAACAACTCCGGGGGGCAGGACTCGCAAGGCCAGAGCGGTGGGCAGGGAGCCACGGCCTCGGAGGCGTTCGACTGGGGTGAGCCGTCCAAGGTCGACGACTTCGAGAACGGGCTCGAGGGCTGGAGCCTCTACGACGGCCCCGGGCACGCCGGCAACGGCACCCGCTCCCCCGACGCCGCGTCGGTCCAAGACGGAATTCTCACGATCAACGGCAGCGGGGACGGCACCACCGCCGGCATGGCCTGGGGCGACGGGCAGCAGTACGGGCGCTGGGAAGGCCGGGTGCGCGCTCCGAAGGGGTCTCCCAGCTACAACGCGCTGCTGCTGTTGTGGCCGACCGAGGAGAACTTCCCCGTCGGCGGCGAGATCGACTTCATGGAGATCATGGACGAGAGCCGGGAGAAGGTCGAGCTGTTCCTGCACTACGGCGCCGACAACTCCCAGGTCCACGGCGAGGTCGAGGCCGATGCCACGCAGTGGAACAACTGGGCCGTCGAGTGGACCCCGCAGGGGGTCACCGCCTTCTTGAACGGCGAACAGTGGTGGAAGACCACCGACACCTCGATCCTGCCGCCCGGCCCGATGCACCTGTGCATCCAGCTCGACTGGTTCCCCCAGGGCGACTCCGAGACCGGGCAGATGCAGGTCGACTGGGTCAAGCAGTGGTCGCTGGGCGAGAACGCCGAATCCTCGACCGACTCCCAGGCCAGCGAGGGATCCACCGACTCCGACTCCTCCACCACGATCACCGACGAGGTCAACAACGGTGATCGCGACGGCGGCTCCGAGGGTGAATCCGATGGTGGTTGATCGCCTGCCGAGTCGTCGGCAGCCCCCGGCGCGCACTCCCGACCCCACAACGGAGACCTGACATGTCGCCTCGTTCCCGCAAGCCGCACTGGGCGGCCTACGCCCCCGTCTCAGCACGCCGCCCCGCCGTGCGCCGCTCGGCGGTGGCGCTGCTGGTCGCCTCGGCCCTGACCGGCGGGTACGCCCTCGCGGCGGGGCCGATCACGGCCCAGCTCGGCACCGTCGCCCGCGAGTGCGACGCCCCGCAGGCCATGCGCCAGCTCGCCGCGGCCCGCCAGACCCGCTCCGATGCCCGCGCGCTGCTGGCCGACCTGCGCACCACCGGCGCCGACGATCCCCGCGCCACGGCGCTCTCGCGTGAGATCAGCGACCTCGGTTTCACCCCCGCCCGCTACAGCGGGTGGCGCCAGAAGGCCGTCGACGTCTCCGACCAGCTCCACGGCACCACCGACCCCGGCCTGCACAAGATCGCGGTCGAGCTGGCCCGTCACGGTGTCGGCCCCACCCCGGCCGACCTGCTCGGCCAGGAACCGCCCCCAGCACCGGGCCCGATCGCCGACATGGGCGAATCGCTCGGTCAGGCCGCCGGCGACACCCTGGGTGGCGCGGTCGACGCCGCCGGCGACGCGGCGAAGAGTGCCGCCCCCAAGCCCGCCGCGACCGGCGAAGGTCAGGGACGTTCGGAACCGAAGACCGAGAAGACCAAGCAGCCCGAGCCGCCGTTGCCCCAGACCTGCCTCGACAACACCGCGTCCCCCGCCACGAACTCGGCACCCCAGGCCGACCCCCCGGATGAGCAGACCGCCGTCCCGCTGCCCTCGTACTCGGCCGAACCCGGCCCGGACGAGGACACCGGCAGCGACAGTTCGAGCGGGGACGGCTCGAGCGGGGACGGCTCGAGCGGGGACGGCGCCAGCGGGGACGGCGCCAGCGATACCGCGGATGTCACCTCCCCGACCGGTGATCCCTCGAGCAGCGAGGACACCGGCGGCGAGGGCACCGGCAGCGGGGACACCGACAGCGCGTCGAGCACCGGTGGCTCCGGCTCGGGGTCCTCGGGCGATATCCAGGACGCTCGCGAGGCGATCCAGCTCCTCGGCGAGCTGATGCAGGCCCTCGGTGCCAGCGGCG
>JAKDNL010000159.1 GCA_030451825.1 Pseudonocardia sp.
GACCGGGGTGGGCGCGGGCTGGGGCTTGCGCGCCGTCGCGATCGGCGTGCCGTTCCTGCTCACCGTCGGCACCCTGACCGTTCCCGCCCGACGGGGCCGGGTCGGGATCGGTGTGCTGGTGCTCGTCGCGTTCCCGGTGTTCTGGGTGCTCTACGCCGTGGGCGTGGCCCTGACCGGCTGACCGGCTGACTGGCCTCGTCGAGCTGGGCCTGCGACCGCACACACAGTCCGGTCACGGCACACACCGGGTGCCATGTGTGCCGTGCCCCGGCGACGTGTGCGGTGCCCCGCCGACCTGTGCTGGGGGGTGCGGGTCAGTCCGAACGACGGCGGGAGGAGATCACCCCGGTGTTGAACCCGGCCAGGTGCAGGCCGCCGTGGAAGCGCGCGTGCTCGACCTTGAGGCAGCGGTCCATGACGACCTCCAGCCCGGCCGCCTCCGCCCGCGCGGCCAGGTCGGCGTCGAACAGCCCGAACTGCAGCCAGAACGTGCGCGGACGCGAGCCGTCGCGCTCCCGCAACGCCAGAACGTCGTCGAGCACGCCGGACAGGTCCGCGGGCTTGCGGAACACGTCCACCAGATCCGGGGTCACCGGCATCGCGTCGAGCGAGGGGTAGACCGGCCGGCCCAGGATCTCGGTGGCGTTGGGGTTGACGAAATAGACGTCGTAGCCGGTCGAGGCCAGCAGGTAGGTCGCCACGAAGTTGCTGGCCCGGGCCGCGTTCGCGGACGCACCGACCACCGCGACGGTCCGGGTCTCGCGCAGGATCTGCTGGCGCCGGACCGCGGGCGGGTTCTGCCAGGTCTGGGTGTCGGTCATCAGATGTCCTTCGCGGCGGCGGTGAGCGCCTGGTCGAGGTCCCAGATGATGTCGTCCGGGTCCTCCAGTCCGACGCTGATCCGGACCAGGTCTTCCGGGACCCCGGCCTGCTCGAGCTGGGCGGGCGTCAGCTGCTGATGGGTGGTCGAGCCCGGGTGCAGGACGAGGGTGCGCGCGTCGCCGACGTTGGCCAGGTGGCTGCACAGCTGCACGGACTCGATGAACCGCGCACCGGCGTCGCGACCGCCGGCGACCCCGAATGCGAACACCGCGCCGGGCCCCTGCGGCAGGTACGCCCTTGCCCGCTCGTGGTGCGGGTGCGCCGGCAGACCGGCGAAGCGGACGTAGCCGACCCGCGGGTCGGCCTCAAGCCACTCCGCGACCTTCCGCGCGTTGGCGACGTGCTGGTCCATCCGCTGCGGCAGCGTCTCCACGCCCTGCAGGAGCAGGAACGCCGAGTGCGCGGACAGCGTCGCGCCGACGTCGCGCAGCTGCTCGGCGCGCAGCTTGGTCAGGAACCCGAGTTCTCCGAAGTTGCCCCACCAGGTCAGCCCGCCGTAGGACGGCACCGGCTCGGTCATCTGCGGGAAGTTGCCGTTGCCCCAGTCGAACGTCCCGGCCTCGACGACGACGCCGCCCAGCGTCGTGCCGTGCCCGCCGAGGAACTTCGTCACCGAGTGGATCACGATGTCGGCGCCGTGCTCGATCGGGCGGCACAGGTACGGGGTGGCCAGCGTGGCGTCGATGATCAGCGGCAACCCGCGCGCGTGCGCCACCTCCGCCAGCCCCGCGATGTCGGCGACCTCGCCGCCCGGGTTGGACACGACCTCGGCGAAGACCAGCTTCGTCCTGTCGGTGATCGCCGCGGCGTAGTCGGCCGGGTCGGTACCCGCGACGAACGTGGTGTCCACGCCGAAGCGGCGCAGCGTCACGTCGAGCTGGGTGATCGTGCCTCCGTAGAGCCCGGCCGCGGCGACGATGTGGTCCCCGGCTCCGGCCAGTGCCGCGAAGGTGAGGAACTCCGCGGACTGGCCGCTGGCCGTCGCGACCGCGCCGATGCCGCCGTCCAGGCTGGCCAGCCGCTCCTCGAGCACCGCGACCGTCGGGTTCGCGATCCGGCTGTAGATCAGCCCGTACTTCTGCAGGGCGAACAGGCTCGCCGCGTCCTGGGTGTCGTTGAACACGTAGCTGGTGGACTGGTAGATCGGCACCGCCCGCGACCCGGTCGCGGCGTCGGGCACCGCCCCGGCGTGCACGGCCCGGGTCCGGAATCCCCAGGACCGGTCCTCCTGCTGCTGCTCGCTCATGGAGTTCATCCTGCCTCGTTGACCGGCCGTGGGCGCGAGGGGCAACCTCACCGATGTGAAGATCGACGCACGGTTGCGCGACAGCCTGGAGACCATCGGCTCCGACGTCCGGTCCTGCGAGGAGATCGGCTACGACGGTGGCTGGAACGCCGAGAACGTCGCCGACCCGTTCCCCGCACTCGCGCTGGCCGCCGAGGGATCGCAGCGGTTGGAGATCGGCCCGTCGGTGGCGATCGCGTTCGCCCGCACCCCGATGACGGTCGCGTACCCGGCCTGGGACCTGCAGCGCTTCTCCGGCGGACGGCTGGTGCTCGGGCTGGGCAGCCAGATCCGCCCGCACATCCAGCGCCGGTTCTCGATGCCGTGGTCGAAACCGGCCGCGCGGATGCACGAGTTCGTGACGGCCCTGCGCGCGATCTGGCACACCTGGGAGACCGGCGAGCCCCTCGCCCACCGCGGCGAGTTCTACGACCACTCGCTGATGACGCCGAACTTCACCCCGCCGCCGAATCCGCACGGACCGCCGAAGGTGTTCCTGGCCGCCGTCGGGCCGCACATGCTGCGCACCGCCGCCCAGGTCGCGGACGGGCTGTTCGCGCACCCGTTCCTCACCGAGCGCTACCTGCGGGAGGTGATCGTGCCGGAGATCACCGCGCACCGGCCGGACGGTGCCGGGGACTTCGAGCTCGCCCTCTCCCCGTTCGTCGCCCTGGACGAGCGCGACGTCGAGGCCGTCCGCCGGCAGATCTCGTTCTACGGCTCCACCCCGGCGTACCGGCCGGTGCTGGAGCTGCACGGCTGGGGCGAGCTGCAGGACGAGCTGAACCGGCTGTCCAAGCAGGGCCGCTGGGACGACATGGTGCCCCTGGTGACCGACGACATCCTGCACGAGATGTGCGCCGTCGGCAGCGAGTCCGAGGTCGCCGCGACGCTGCGCGGACGCTTCGGTGACGTCGCGCACCGGCTGCGGTTCAACCGCCCCGGCGATGCCCCGGCCCCGACCCGCTTCGCCGGCCTGGTGGAGGCGATGCGCTGACGTACCCGCCCGACCTCACAGGTGTTCGCAGAAGAACGTCAGGACGCGGGCCTTCGCGTCGATGGCGCTGGGCTCGTGGTACTCGGCGTGGATCGGCATCCGCCCGGCGATCGTCCCCTTGATCCCCTCGGTGTGCGTGGCGAACGAGTGCCCGGCCTCGGGGTAGGTCTTCACGTCGTGCGGGACGCCGTGGCTCGCCAGGTCGGTCGCGAGCTTGTCCGGGTACCCGGTCATCCCCGCGTCGCGGCCGCCGAAGCTGGCCACGACCGGGCACGCGCGCGGCAGCGGGAGCGGGGCCCGGCCGTAGAACGGCGCCACGACCTTGTAGAGCCCGGTGTCGGCGAGCAGCAGCGCGAACCCGCCGCCCATGCAGAACCCGATCGCGCCGACCCGGTCGGCGTCGACGGTCGGCTGCCCGGTGAGCCAGCGCCGGGCGGACTCCAGGTCCCCGAGCGCCGCTCCCCTGCCCGTCGCCATGGTGGCCATCGTCGAGGCGACGCACAGCGCCCGGACCTTCCCGCGGGCGAACAGGTCCGGTATCAGCACCGTGTAGCCCTCGGCCGCGTACTCCCGGGCCATCCGGCGCATCTCCGCGTTCATGCCGAAGACCTCGTAGATCATGATCAGAGCGGGGTGCGGCGAGCCGTCCGCGGAGTCCTCCGGACGGACCAGGAACCCGGGCAGCTGCCCACCGTTGAGGCTGGGGATCGAGACGTCGGACTCGACGGTCATCAGGGCTTCCCTCCGGAGGGCAGGCGGACCAGGCCCTCCTGCATCGTACTGGCGATCAGGCGGCCGTCGGCGGTGTAGAAGCGGCCGGTGGCCAGCCCGCGGCCGCCGGACGCGGACGGCGAGTAGCAGGTGTAGAGCAGCCACTCGTCGGCGCGGAACGGCTCGTGGAACCACATCGCGTGGTCCAGGCTCGCCATCTGGACCTCGGAGGTACCGACGTCGTGCCGGGCCAGGACGGAGCCCAGCAGCGTCAGGTCGCTGGCGTAGGTCAGCAGGCAGACGTGCAGCAACTGGTCGTCGGGCAGGCGGCCGTCGGCGCGCATCCAGACCCGCATCGGCTCGTCCGAGGCACCGATACGGCGCGCCGACCAGACCGGCTCCTCGACCAGGCGGATGTCGAGCGGGCGGGGGGCGCCGGCCAGCCAGCCGCCGCTGTCGCCCTCCGTCGCCCGGGTCCCGAGGTCGGGCAGCGACTCCGGGTCCGGGGCCTCGACCGTCAGCGGCTCGGTGTGCTCGAGGCCCTGCTGGGCCACCTGGAACGACGCGGACAGCGAGAAGATCGCCTCGCCGTGCTGGATCCCCATCACGCGGCGGGTGGTGAACGAGCGACCGTCGCGGACCCGCTCGGTCTCGTAGACGATCGGGACGCTCGGGTCGCCCGGGCGGAGGAAGTAGGCGTGCAACGAGTGCACGAGCCGGTCCTCTGGCACGGTGCGACCCGCCGCGACCAACGCCTGGCCTGCGACCTGGCCACCGAACACCCGGGGCAGCGAGTGCGGCGGGCTGACGCCGCGGAAGAGGTTCTCCTCCAGCCGCTCCAGGTCCAGCAGCCCGACCAGGTCGTCGAGCACGGCCTGGCCGCGCGGCAGGCCGTCGGCGGCCGACTCGGGCGCGGGGACGTCGGCGGAGTGCGCGGCGGGGGTACTCACGACGGGAGAGTCTGCCAGGCCGGGGTGTCCGCCCTCGTGCGCGGATATCGTCGCCGGAACAGCGATATCCGCGCACGGGCTCTTAGGCGTGGTCGTCCTCGCCGAGGCGGTGCACGCGGATCAGGTTCGTCGAGCCGACGGTCGCGGGCGGCGAGCCGGCGACGATCACCACCAGGTCGCCCGGCTTGAACCGGCCGATGGACAGGATCGCGTTGTCGACCTGGCGGACCATGGCGTCGGTGGACTCCACCCGGTCGACCAGGAACGTCTCCACACCCCAGGTCATCGCCAGCTGGCTGCGCACGGCCGGCTCCGGGGTGAAGGCGAGCAGCGGGAGCCGGGTGTGCAGCCGGGACAGCCGGCGCACGGTGTCACCGGACTGGCTGAACGCGACCAGCGCCCGTGCGGAGAGCCGCTCACCGATGTCGCGGGCGGCGTAGGAGAGCACACCGCGCCGGGTGCGCGGCACGTGGTTGAGCGGCGGCACGTCGGCCGGGCCGGCCTCGACGGCCTCCACGATCTGCGCCATCGTCTGCACGGTCTTGATCGGGTGGCGCCCGACGCTCGTCTCGCCGGAGAGCATCACCGCGTCGCTGCCGTCGAGCACCGCGTTCGCGACGTCCGAGGCCTCGGCCCGGGTCGGGCGCGAGTTGGTGATCATCGAGTCGAGCATCTGGGTGGCCACGATCACCGGCTTGGCGTTCTCCCGGGCGATCTGGATGGCCCGCTTCTGCACCAGCGGCACGTTCTCCAGTGGCAGCTCCACGCCGAGGTCGCCGCGGGCGACCATGACCCCGTCGAAGGCCAGCACGATGGCCTCGAGGTTGTCCACGGCCTCGGGCTTCTCCAGCTTGGCCACCACCGGAAGCCGCCCGCCGCCCTCGCTGTCCATGATCTTGTGCACGAGGTCGACGTCGGCCGGGCTGCGCACGAACGACAGCGCGACGACATCGACCCGCAGCTCGAGCGCGAACTTCAGGTCGGAGATGTCCTTCTCGGTCATGGCCGGCACCGTGATGTTCATGCCGGGCAGGTTGAGGCCCTTGTTGTCGCTGACCGGGCCGCCCTCGGTGACCCGGCAGACGACGTCGTTGCCCTCGATCCCGACCACGCGCAGGCCGACCTTGCCGTCGTCGACGAGCAGGCGGTCGTCCACCCGTGCGTCGGTGGCCAGGCCCTTGTAGGTGGTGGAGACGCGGTCGTGGGTACCGGCGACGTCGTCGACGGTGATCCGCACCTCCTCACCGGTATTCCACTCGGTGGGGCCGTCGGCGAACCGGCCGAGGCGGATCTTGGGCCCCTGCAGGTCGGCCAGGATGCCGACGGCGCGACCGGCGTCGTCCGCGGCCTTGCGGACCATCGTGTAGACGCTCTTGTGGTCGGCGCGGTCACCGTGGCTGAAGTTGAGCCGCGCAACGTCCATCCCGGCGTCGACCAGGTCCCGGATACCGTCCGGTGTCGCGGTGGCCGGGCCGATTGTGCAGACGATCTTCGTACGGCGAGTCACGGGACCCAGCCTAACGCCTGTCTGAAACGATCAGGGTGTTGGACGGGGCGCGAGGAGCGGGCCCGACGGGTGAGAAGTGCACCGGGGACGGCAGGAGGCGGAGCCGACGGGGTGGGAAAGACACCTTTCGGGCGTTTCGTGCCGTTGGCCATCGCGATCGTGCTGAGCCTGGTCGTGTTCTTCACCCCGGCGTCCGGGGTGCCGACCGCGCCGGCGGGCACCGACAAGGTCATCCACCTGCTCCTGTTCGCGCTGCTCGCGGTGACCGGCCGGTGGGCCGGGCTTCGGGCCACGACGCTGTTGCTGGGCCTGCTGGTCTACGCGGGCGCGTCCGAGGTGGCGCAGGCGATACTGCCGATCGGCCGCGACGGCGACGTCTGGGACGCGGCCGTCGACGTCACGGGTGCGGTGCTGGGGGTGGGGCTGTTCAGCCTGCTCCCCCGCCGCCGCATCTGACGACGCCCCGCCCGTCCGCTACGCCGGCTCGACCTCACACCTCGACCGGGCGGGCCTGCCCGCCCGACGGTCACGATCGGCCCCTCGCGCCAACTGGCCAGACGAACGGCCCGCTCGTGCCGGCGCGGCGCCACCCGTACGACCCGGCCACCGAGGCCTCCATGGTCAACGTGACAACAGCGCTGTCTGATCTCCGGCCGAGAGCCCTGTGGTCACGTTGACCATGACGACGGTGCGGGACGCCTCATCTGCCGATCGCTCCACTCCCGATACGGTGCTCCTGACGACATGTGCTGAGCACAGAACCTGTGTGACGCAAGGCGACATGTCCCGGGGCAGGACATCTACCGACGGGGCTGCTCGCTCGGCCCGACGTGGTCGGTGAGCCACTCGGCCAGCGGCCGGGACGCGCGCCACACCTTCTGCACCCGGGTGCGGGCGGCCGGGCCGTGCAGCGCGTCGTCCGGCGGCCAGCGACGGGACACGTGCAGGCCCTTGTGCCGCATCAGTTCCAGGCGCGGGTGCTCCGGGTCGACACCGCGCGGACGGGTCTTGAGCCGCTCCCCACCGACGGTCAGACCCGCGTCGCGTGCCTCGTCCAGGCGGGCGCGCAGGTCCTCACCGCGGCGTTCCTCGTCGACGGCGGCGCGGTAGCGGGCGACCTGGTCCGGCGCCATCGCGTAGTAGCCGCCGGCCGCCATCAGTCCCTCGGTGGAGACCTCCACGTAGAACGGCGCCGCGTAGCCGCCGCAGTGGGTCTTGTAGGGCGTCTTGTCGTGCGAGAACCGGACGTCGCGGTGCGGGCGGAACACCTTCCCGGCCCCGAACTCGGGCTCGAGATCCGCCAGCAGCGCCAGCATCGGGGCGCGGACGTCGCGCTCGTAGACCTCGCGGTGATCGGTCCAGTAGGCCTTGGAGTTGTCGGCGATCAGCCCGTCGTAGAACTCGACGGCGTCCTCGCCGAACCCGGTGAACTCGCTCACGGCGCGCGGTCGGCGGGCTCGGGATCGGGATCGGGGTCGACCCCACCCGGCTCGGCCCCACCCGAGTCGCCGACGGGCGGCGGGAGCTCCTCGCGGCCCCGTCTCGCCAGCAGCACGTAGGCCACTGCGCCGAGGAACACCACGGCCGAGACGACCACGTTGATCCGGATGTCGCCGAACACCCGCGTCGCCGGGTCGGTACGCATCAGCTCGATGAAGAAGCGGCCGAACGTGTAGCCGGCGACGTAGAACGCGAAGGCCCGGCCGTGCCCGAGCCGGAACTTCCGGTCGGCGTACACCACGACGGCGGCCACGACGAGGTTCCAGAGCAGCTCGTAGAGGAACGTCGGCGTCACCACCGCGATCGGCGTGGGGTCCAGCGCGACCCCGCCGAGCGGGTCCGCCGCACCGGTCGCAGGGTCCACCCGACGGTAGATCTCCAGGCCCCACGGCAGCGTCGTCGGGGCGCCGTAGAGCTCCTGGTTGAACCAGTTCCCCAGCCGCCCGATTGCCTGCGCGAGGACGATCCCGGGCGCGACGGCGTCGGCGAAGATCGGCAGCGGCAGCCCGCGGCGGCGGCACGCGATCCACGCCCCGACCCCGCCGAGCGCGACCGCGCCCCAGATGCCGAGCCCGCCGTTCCAGACCTTCAAGGCGTCCAGCGGCTCACCGCCGGGGCCGAAGTAGGTCTCCCAGTCGGTGGCCACGTGATAGAGCCGGCCACCGACCAGCCCGAACGGGACGGCCCACACCGCGACGTCGAGCACCGTGCCGGGCTCACCGCCGCGCGCGACAAGCCGACGCTCGCCCCACCACAGGGCCACCGCGATGCCGGCGATGATGCACAGCGCGTACGCCCGGATCGGGATCGGGCCCAGGTGCCAGACGCCGCGGTCCGGGCTCGGGATCGCGGCCAGCACGACCGGGGCCAACTCCAGCGCTGCACTCACCCGGCCACGGTATAACGCACCCCCGACGCCCCGGCCGGGCGGGAACGTCTAGCCGGGCTCCGCCCGATGCCCAACGGCGTGCCACGGCTGGCCAACCGGAGCCGACGCCCCGTCCCCGCGAGCCCGCCACGCGACCCCACCGCGCGACCCAGCCGCCGACGCGCACTCCGCACGGCATCGCGCACTGCGCGGAGCGCGCGTCGCCGTGCGGAGTGCGCGCCCAGCGCGACGAAGGCCTCCTCGACCTGGACGACCCTGGACAAGTCCTGCCCGGCACCCGGTCGGCGAGGCGTCGCCGCTTGAGCTCAGCTAACGTGCGGCGCGGCTGCAGGACGGGTGGAATCCGGCCGCGACCAGCCCGCGCACCGCTCCGGCCGGGTCGCCGCTGGTCACCAGGCCTTCGCCGACGAGCACGGCGTCCGCGCCCCACCCGGCGTAGGTCAGCAGGTCGCCCGGGCCACGCACGCCGGACTCGGCGACGCGCAGCACGTCGCTCGGCAGTCCGGGCGCGATCTCACCGAAGATCGACCGGTTCACCTCGAGCGTGTGCAGGTTGCGCGAGTTCACCCCGACCAGCTTCGCTCCGGCCTCCAGCGCGTGGTCGCACTCCTCCTCGGTGTGCACCTCGACCAGCGGCGTCATCCCGAGCGACTCCACCCGGTCCAGCAGCGACTCCAGCACGTTCTGCTCCAGGGCGGCGACGATCAGCAGCACCAGATCCGCGCCGTGCGCCCTGGCCTCGTGCACCTGGTACGGCGTGACGACGAAGTCCTTGCGCAGCACCGGGACGTCGACGGCGGCACGCACCGCGTCCAGGTCGGCGAGCGAACCCCCGAAACGGCGCTGCTCGGTCAGCACGCTGATCACCCGGGCGCCGTTCTCCGCGTAGGTCGAGGCCAGCACCGACGGGTCCGGGATGTCGGCCAGCTCGCCCTTGGAGGGGCTGGCACGCTTCACCTCGGCGATCACGCCGACACCCGGCTCGCGCAGCGCGGCCATCGCGTCCCGCGGCCCCGCCGCGGCGGCGGCCCGTCGCTTGATCTCGTCGAAGTCGACGACGGCCTCACGCTCCGCCAGGTCGGCCCGGACCCCGGCCACGATGGAATCGAGGACGCTGGCCCCGTTCCGACTGGCCCCGTTCGTCTCGCCCACCGCGCCGCCTCCTCCTTCGGATGTGCGCTCCCGACCCTGTGAGGTCATGCTAGAGGTCCCTCCCGATCGTGGGATCACGGCCGTCGTCGAGCTGCTCCCAGGCGGCCCGGTCCGGGTCGGTCGGGGCCTCGGTGGGCGTGCCGGAAGCGGCGTAGCGCGCCCCCAGCCGGGCCATCCGGCGCTCCCGCACGACGAGCAGTACACCGGCGGCGACGGCCACCACGGCACCGGCCACGGCCAGCCAGGGCCACGCCGCCGCCGTCACCTCCGACGTGTCGATCGGCTGCCCCCCGGTGGACAGGCCCTCCCGCGCCGAGACCAGCTCCGCCGGCGTCGGCGGGGTGATCACCTGCGCGATCGTCGTCCACCCGGCCGCGATCCCGGCCAGCGCGACCAGCACCCCGAGCAGGCGGCGGGCGATCCCGGACAGCGCCACCGTCGCCGCCACCGCGGCCAGCAGCAACGCCGCGACGGCGGTGATCGCGGGCTGCAGCTGCGCGCCGGTCGCCGACGTGGCCATCGGGCCGCGGGTGGCGGTCGGGACCGTGACCGAGAACCAGCTCAGGGACCCGGACACGTAGAGGATCCCGGCCCCGGCCAGCAGCAGCAGGCATGCGAGGCCGAGCGAGCGGCGGTCGTCACGCGGACGGTCGGTCCTCACCCCGGCCCCGCCCGTCGTGGCGGTGCCGTCGCCGGGCCCCGCGGCGCTGTCTCCGGACGCGGCGGCGCTGTCTCCGGACGCGGCGGCGCTGTCTCCGCTCACCGGCGCGCACCGATCTCCGGGGCGCGCAGCGACGACGCCGCCGCGATCGCGGCCAGCACCGCACGGGCCTTGTTCAGCGCCTCGGTGTCCTCGGCCTCCGGGTCCGAGTCGGCGACGATCCCGCCGCCGGCCTGCACGTAGGCGGTGCCGGAACGGATCAGCGCGGTCCGGATCGCGATCGCGGTGTCGGCGTTGCCGGCGAAGTCGAGATACCCAACGATGCCGCCGTAGAGGCCGCGCCGGGTCGGTTCCAGCCGGTCGATCACCTGCATCGCCCGCACCTTCGGCGCGCCGGACAGGGTGCCGGCCGGGAAGCAGGCGACGACGGCGTCGAACGCGGAGCGGCCGGCGCGCAGCAGCCCGGTCACGGTCGAGACCAGGTGCATCACGTGGCTGTAGCGCTCGACGGAGAAGAAGTTGTGCACCTTCACCGTGCCCGGCTCACAGACCCGGCCCAGGTCGTTGCGGCCCAGGTCGACCAGCATCAGATGCTCCGCGCGCTCCTTCTCGTCGGTGCGCAGGTCCTTCTCCAGCTGCTGGTCCTCCTCGTCGGTGTCCCCGCGCCAGCGGGTCCCCGCGATCGGGTGCGTCGTCGCGCGCCCGTCGCGCACCGTGACCAGCGCCTCCGGGCTGGAGCCGACGATCGAGAACGGTTCGCCGCCGGCGGCGTCGGTCAGCCGCAGCAGGTACATGTACGGGCTCGGGTTCGTGGCGCGCAGCACCCGGTAGACCTCGAGCGGGTCGGCGTCGCACTCCATCTCGAAGCGCTGCGAGACGACGATCTGGAACGCCTCGCCGGCCCGGATGTCCTCCTTGGCCGCCTCCACCGCCGCGTGGTGCTCGGCCGGGCTGCGCCGCCGCACGAACTCGGGGCTGCCGGGCCGGTAGACCGCCACCGAGGACGGCGAGGCGACGGCCAGCTCCCCGGTCATCCGGTCCAGGCGGGCCACGGCGTCGTCGTAGGCCGCATCGACCCGCTCGTCGGAGGCGTCCCAGTTGATCGCGTTCGCGATCAGGGTGACCGTGCCCTCGTGGTGGTCGAGCGCGGCCAGGTCGGTGGCCAGCAGCATCACCAGCTCGGGGATCGCCAGGTCGTCGACGGCCGGGTCGTCCGGGTCGGCGATCCGCTCGACCCGGCGCACCACGTCGTAGCCGAGGTAGCCGACCATCCCGCCGGTCAGCGGGGGCAGGCCGGGCAGCGGCTCGGAGTGCAGCTCGGTGAGCACGGCGCGCAGCGCCTCGAGCGGGTCGCCGGAGGCGGGCAGGCCGTCCGGCACGTCGCCGGTCCAGCGCAGCTCGCCGTCCACCGCGGTGAGCGCGGCGGCACTGCGGGCCCCGATGAACGACCATCGCGACCAGGAGCGCCCGTTCTCCGCGGACTCCAACAGGAACGTGCCGGTGCGGTATCGGGGAGCGCTCCCGCCCTGCTCTGGGGCACCGGCGAGCTTGCGGTACACCCCGACCGGCGTCTCGTCGTCGGCGAGCAGGCGCCGGGTCACCGGGATCACCCGGTGCGCCCTGGCCAGCTCGCGGAACTCCTCGCGGGTCGGGGTGACCGCCCCCAGCGGCGCCGCCGTCGCGGTGCTGAT